>JBLNDH010000278.1:0-5857 GCA_050261455.1 Bacillota bacterium | reverse complement strand
AAGATCTCCTGGATCTTCAGTCGCCGCACGCCGGCTGGCACCGGCCATTCCACCACGTCGCCGACGCGGTAACCCAGAATGGCCGTCCCGATTGGCGCCAGGACGGAAATCCTGTGCTCTTCCAGGTCTGCATCGGCAGGGAAAACCAGCGTGTAGACCATCTCCTCTCCGCTGTCGATGTCACGCACTCGCACCTTCGAGTTCATGGTGACCACGTCCGGCGGGATGCGCGAGGGATCGACTACCGTCTCGGCCCGATCCAACTCAATCCGCAATTGCCTGAGGTGATTCTGATCCCGAGAGCTGAAGCTTCGGGCCACATGGACCAATTCACTCAATCGCCTGCGATCAAATTCCGTCAATGAAATCGTTCGTTCAGTCATGATCCGCTCCAATAGCAGAAGGACCGCCCGCCCCGGTGGGGGGGCTGAATCAGGAATGCGACACATTGGAAGCGGAGATTACTCCGGCACGTGCGCGATGACGGCCTGCTAGCCGCGCGGTCGAAGAGCCGGATCGAATGGAGTTTTCAGATGAGACATGATACTCAGATCCAGCAAAAGGCCTGCAAATACCCAATAACGACTTGGCTGCAGAGTCAGCCAACACTTGTTACGCCGTCCCGCCCCCCAAGGTTCGCCGTCCAGCTCTCGAAACCCCATGTGCCCATGCTCCAGCGCCCCGTCACTGCACGTCTGACCAACCACTAAACAGATCCTCCCAATTCCGACAGTGCTCGACTGCATCCAAGCCCAGGGATTTATCCCGCTCTTTCCTTCCGTGTCACCACTTTTGCTTGGACTCATTTACTGATCTTCGCGCCATTGGTGCCGGGTAGTGCCTGAAAAGGGTGGGGCAGATCATTCGTGTCTGCCACGGCTGGGCGACTGGGGGCATTCTTGCCCCCCCGAAGCCCAGCCGATCCCGCTGGGCCTGCCCCGATGCCTGCGGAATGAAGCTCCGTAGAGGCCCGGATCTTCCCCCTCTTCCAATTGCCACTTAAACGCCGAAACCCTCCTTCCCCCTCCAATCCCCTCCTCTTCTGACCCGCGCCTCTCCGCCACTCTCCAATCTGTGTCCTCTGTGCCCCATCCGTGGCAAATTGAAACCGTGGCATGGGCTCACCCGCCCATGCAGCTCCAGCAGTGCTTCTCCCCCTCTGCCCGACCCTCCGCCGTCCGCCCCCCAACCGACGCCCGTCTTCAAACCCCCACCGCCTCGGCTCTCGCCGGCATCTTTTCGCCCACGGGCATTTCCTCATGCATCTTCTTCCACCGCAGCTTCCTCAACGTATAGAACAACACCGGAATCATCAAATCGATCACCTCATCGCTGATCAGCAATCCTCCCAACACCGGCGCCGCCATCGGCCGCATGATCTCCGCCCCCGTTCCCGTCGCCCACAGCATCGGCACCAGCCCCACGATCGCCACCCCTTCCGTCAGCAGCTTCGGCCTCAGCCGATGCACCGCCCCCTCGATCACCGCCGTCCGCAATTCTTCCAGCGACCCAATCGCCTTCAATCCGCCTCGCCGATCGATCGCCTCCCGCAGATAGACCAGCATGATGACGCCCGTCTCCGTCGCCATCCCAAATGCCGCGATGTACCCGATCGACACGATCACGCTGAAATTGAACCCGAATGCTGCCTGGAACATCACTGCTCCCGACAAGGCCCCCAGCACCGCCAGGAACACCAGCAGCGTGTCCGCCACATCCGTAAACGTCACGTACAGCAGGAACAGGATGATCAGAATGGTCATCGGGAAGATCACCATCAGCGTCTGCCTCGCCCGCACCTGGTGCTCAAACTCGCCGGACCACTCGATGCTCATCCCCGATCCCGCCAGCGTCTGCTCGATCGGCTTGATCGCCTGCCTTGCTTCATCCACGAATCCCAGGATGTCCCGCCCACGCACGTTCAACGTCACGTAGTTCCTCAGCCGACCATTCTCGCTCTTGATCATGCTCGGCCCTTCGACCACCCGGATGTCCGCCACCATCTTCAGCGGAATCTGCACCGCTGTCTTCCCCAGTGCCGGCATCATCAGGTCTGTCCCACCGGACGATCCTCCGCCCGCCGCGCTCGACATTTCCCCGCCACCGGCCGCGCTCATTCCCCCCCCCATGGCCCCACCCGTGGGGAGCACCCCGCCTCCGGTCGCCGCACCACCTGCCGGCTTCGCTGTTGCACCTCCGCCTCCGGAGTTTGCCTTGAACTCCAACAATTGCACCGGCGTCATCTGCGCCGTCACCAGCACATCCTTCACATCATCCAGATTCTGCCAATGTGTCCGCACATACCGCAATCTCACCGGAAACCGCTGCCGCCCCTCCACCGTCGTCGTGATCCGCCCGCCCCCCAGCGCCGTCTCAACGACCTGGCTTAGCTCGCTCATGTTCACGCCATATCGTGCCGCCTTCTCCCGGTCGATTGTGATCTCCAGGTACCGCTTGCCCACCGCCTGGTCCGCCACCACGTCCACTGCGCCGCTGACGGTCTTCAGCTTCGCCGCGATCTCCTGGCTCACCCGCTGAATGTCATCAATTGCCTCCGCCATGGGCTTGCCCGTCGGCCCGAACACCTTCACGCCAATCTGCGTCCTTACCCCCGTCGCCAGCATGTTCACCCGATTGATGATCGGCTGCGTCCACGCATTGCCCCATCCCGGCATCTGCAGCTCGCTATCCATCTCCTTCAGCACATCATCCTTCCCCTTCTGCCACAGGAACAATCCCTTCGCAAACGCCGGCGTCAGCTCATCCCGAACCTTCCGTAGTTCCTGCGCATCCGCCGCCTTCCCCTCCAGGCTCGTTCCCTTGGCCGTCGCCACCAGCCGATCGATCAAATAGTCATTCATCATCCCCGGCGCATAATCGAACAGCTCCCAATTCAGGATCTTCGTTCGCTCCGTCCACAGCCGATCTCGCTGCTCTTCGAGCTTCTGCATCAGCCGCTCCCCAAACCCCGCCGGCTGTGCCCCGATCGCCTGCTTCACGAACTTCACCGCATCCCCCACAACGCTAGGCCCATCCAGCAGCAGATCATCCCGATCCGCCGCAATCCCGCGCCGAACCAGCTCCGCTCGCAGCGTCCCCAGCAGCTTGTCCACTTCCTCCTGCCGCGGCACTTCCACGAGCAACGCCCCATGCCGCCGGCCCGCTGCCAGGGTCTCCTTCCGCTCTTCCTCGCTCGGCATCCGCACCAGCGCCCGCTTCCCATCCCGCTCTGGCAGCCCCTGAATGTGCCCAATCAACTGCTCGTAGGCCATCGCCACCAGCTTGTCCGCCAGTTCCGGCTCATACTCCCGTTGTCGCCGCCGCGCCAGCTCCCGCATCGACCCATCAAACTTCTCCACCGCAATCGACGCGGCCGTGTTCAACAGCTCCACCGCCCCCGAATACTTCGGATTTCGCTTCAGATACTCCGCATCCCCCACACCCCGCACCACATTCCCCCAATCGTCAACCGCACTGCTCTTCAAAACACCCCTCTTCTGCAACTCCGCCGCCACCACCCCTGCCTGCGCGATCGCATCCTCCCACTTCATCTTCCGCTTCGGCCACTCCGTCACCGGCCGCAACGTAATCACCGTCTCCACCATATCCAGCGGCGACGGATCGGTCGCCGTCTCCGCCCGCCCGATCTTGCCCACCGCTGCATCCACTTCCGGAAACGACCGCAGCACCCGATCCCGCACCATCACGTCATCCACCGCCTGTCCCATCGCCACCCGCGGCGACGTCGTCGGCATGTCCATGATGCTCCCCTCATTCAGCGTTGGCATGAACTCGCTCCCCAGCTTCCGCAGATGCGTGTCCGCCAGGAATGTCACCAGCAGCAAACTCGCCACCGCCGCCGTCCGCCAATGCCGCAGCACCATCGCCAGCAGGATAATCCCCGCCGCCGCCCCCAGGATGATCCATCCCCTCGCTCGCTGCATTGCCGCCGGCACGTTCACCCGTGCAAACATCGCATCGCCCTGTCCTGCGACGATGATCAGCACCAGGACAACCAGCCCCACCAGCAGCCACATCGTCCACCCATCCCGCCGCACTCCCAGGATCACGCTGACCAATCCAAACCCCAGCGCCGCCAGCGACATCCACGCCACCCCCATGAACGCCGCCCCGATCGCCAAGATCACCGCCATGATCCACCACACCACCCCCGGCCGATCGATCATCCACGACAGCACCGGCCGGTAGATGTGAATGAAACTGCGAACGATCCAGTTCTCCTCCTCCCCGCGAATGTGCCCCCGCACAAACAGCGGAATCAGCGCCGGCACCAGCGTAATCGCCAGCACCGCCACACCCACCATCGCAAACGACTTGGTAAACGCCAGCGGATGTGACAACTTCCCTTCCTGCCCGCCAAACGTGAACACCGGCAGGAACGAAATCAGCATGATCACCACGCTGAAAAAGATCGGCCTGCCGACCAGTCGGCACGCCTTCACCACAATCTCCGTCGTATCCCCCTGCACCTTTCCATCGCCAAAATGCACCTTCAATTCATGCGACGCGTTCTCCACCATCACCACCGCCGCATCCACCAGGATCCCGATGCTGATCGCGATCCCGCACAGCGACATGATGTTGCTGGGAATCTGCAGGTAGTACATGAACAGAAAGCTGATCAGCGCCGCCATCGGCAGCGTCACACACACCACCACCGCCGACCGGAAATGCGTCAGAATCAGCAGAATCGCGATGCTCGCGATGATCATCTCCTCTTTCAGCGTCCCCGTAACGGTGTGAATCGCCGACTCGATCAGCCGCGTCCGATCGTAAAACGGCACCACCCGCACTCCCTCCGGCAACCCCGCCTGCAACTCCCGAATCTTCTGCTTGATCAGCTTCGTCACTTCCAGCGGGTTCTCCCCATAACGCATCATCACCACGCCGCCCACGACCTCCCGCCCGTTCTTCTCCAAAGCGCTTCGCCGGAACTCCGGCCCCATCTGCACTGTCGCCACATCCTTCAGATAGATCGGCGTCCCGCTCCGCGACGCCACCACCACATTCTCCAGATCCTTCACACCCTTGAGCCAACCCACTCCGCGAATCACATATTCGCTCCCGTTCTCCACAATCACCTTCCCGCCCACGCTCATGTTGCTCCCCGCAATCGCGCTGTAGAGCGTCCCCAGCGGCAGGTCATACGCGCGCAGCCGCGCCGGATCGATATCCACCTGATATTCCCGCACCATCCCCCCAACGCTTGCCACCTCCGCCACCCCCGGCACGCTGTTGAGTTGATACCTCACGACGAAATCCTGGATCGCCCTCAGTTCATCCAGGTTCTTCCCCTCCCCCTCCACCGTATACCAGAAAATCTGCCCCAGCGCCGTCGCGTCCGGCGCCAAATACGGCGTCACATCCGCCGGCAACCCCGCCTTTGCCGTTGCCAATCGCTCCAGTACCCGCGTCCGTGCGAAGTAGAAATCCGTCTTGTCATCGAAGATCACATTGATCATCGAGAAGTTGAACTCGCTCGACGACCGCACCGCCTTCACTCCCGCCAACCCCTGCAACTGCACCGACAGCGGATACGTGATCTGGTCCTCAATGTCCTGCGGACTCCGCCCCATCCAGTCCGTGAACACGATCACCTGGTTCTCCGACAAATCCGGAATCGCATCCACCGGCGTATGCACCACCGCATAGATTCCCCAGATGGCGATCCCCACCCATGCCAAGATCACCATCCACCGATTCCGCACACTGAACTCAATAATCTTCGCAATCATGGCAAGCTCACAAAAACGTCCGTGGTCCTCGGTCCCTTGTTCTTTGCTTCTCGGTATCCGCTTTCAGCAAAGGACAACTAGTGCTGATGCCCCTGACCCGC
>JBLNDH010000277.1:0-15443 GCA_050261455.1 Bacillota bacterium | reverse complement strand
GTGCAGCAGCGGAGAAATCGATGATTTGTGCTGGAATCGATGGTGGATCGCGTGCGGTGAAAATCGTTCTCATTAATGCGGAGACACAGGAGGTATTGGCGTCGGGCCGGCGCGATCAGGGCGTGAAGCATGACGAAATCGCCGCCGAGCTTCTCGATGAGCTTCTACATACCCATGGTCTGCGGCGTGAGGATATCCGACGGACCATCGCTACGGGATACACGCGTAATCGCATTCGGCTGGCCGACACCACCGTGACTGAGATCACGTGTCATGCAATCGGCGTTCGTCGGCAGGTGCCGCAGGCGATGACGATCGTCGAAATCGGTGGGCAGGACAGCAAGCTCCTTCGCTTGGATCCCAGTGGCAGCGTCCGCGACTTTGCGATGAACGACCGCTGTGCTGCGGGCACCGGTCGATTCCTCGAAGTGGTGGCCAATCGACTCGACACGAAGCTGGAGGAATTGGGAGAACTTGCGAGCCATAGCCAGTGCCCGGCGGCTATCAGCAGCACGTGCGTTGTGTTCGCCGAATCGGAAATCATCGGATTGCTGGCGTCGGGCGTTGCCCGCGAGGACATTGTCGCGGGAGTGCAGATGGCGATTGCGCAGCGGATCACGACCATGGCCGGGCGAGATCTGCAGGAGCCAATCGTGTTCACGGGGGGCGTTGCGATGGTGCCGGGGATGCTCGAGGCACTTCAAATCGCCCTGGATCGAACCGTCATGCGTGCGCCGTCGCCGCAAATGACAGGGGCGTTGGGGGCTGCGATCCTGGCGGCGAGACAGGTGAAGCAGTAGGGGGATTATTCCCAAGATTCACCCCCCTTTGATCCGAAAGATCCGGACTTGCGCTTCGCTACAGTCCGGCTTGGGGGTTGCTTGCGGGGTTCTTCTGTCCTAGGCCGAAGGATCGCTTGATGCCCCGTCTGGGGCAGACTTTCACGCAGTCGCCGCAGGCGATGCATTCGGGGCCGCCGACTTCGTGGCTTACCTTGAGTTCCATCGGGCAGACTCTATTGCAGAGGCCGCAGTCGACGCAGGCGGTGTGATCGATGGTCATGGAGGAGAGCGAGACCGGCGTGGTCAGGGCGTAGATCGCTCCCAACGGGCAGGCCATTCGGCAGAAGGGGCGGGAGGCGATGACCATCAACACGAGAAACACCGCGAGAATCCCCAGGCGTAGGGCATGGCCGCTCAGTCGGCTGTACACCGGCGTGGTGCCGTTGCCGGTGAAGTAGCTCGGGAGGGTCGCGGTCAGCGTGCCATTCGGGCAGAGTCTACAGAAATAGAGTTGATAGCGCGGAGTCTGGCTTATCGTGCTCTGGGGCGAGTCGACCAGAAGCTCTGCGGTGGCCAAGTGATTTGGCACCGTGAACGTGGGCAGGATTTCCGTTTCGCCCGGCGGCACTGTCAGGCCGGGGAATACTTTCCGCTCGCGGTGGACTTCCTTCTTGGATTGCAGATCGCGGTAGGTCACGAGCAATTCCGGCGACGCCACCGGCTCGGTTCCCAGATTCGTTACGATCACGTCTACTTTGATTTGACCGGCGTCGGCCTTATTGATGGTTGGCTTGGCGAGGCTCAGGTAGCCGCCGGTTTGTTCAAAGCCGAGCAAGTAGGGAAGGACGAAGACCAGGAGCACGAGGCAGAGATACTTGCCATAGCGCACGAACCGTGGCAGCGAAATCTTCGGGCTCGGAATGCGATACAAGAGGTCCTGCAAGAGCCCGAAGGGACAGACAAATGAACAAACCAGCCGGCCCAGGACTGCACCAACAGCCAGAACCGAGGCGATCGCCAGCACCGGCAGAGCATGCATCGCCGAGCCGAACGCCATCACACCGACGGGGCACGCGCCGGTGGCCCACGGGCAACCATGACAATTGAAACCGGGCGAGCAGACGTTCTTGAGGGAAAAACCGAAACCTCTCAGGTTCAATAGCCAAGTCGCGATCATGCTGGTGGCAAATCGCAGTCGCATATAGAACGGGGACAATCCCTTGGGCATGCCAATGCTCCGCTTGGGTCACTCCTGGATCGTTGGGGTAAGGAGTTGGCCACAGAGGAAAGAAACAAGTTCTCTATCTCTGTGTCCTCTGTTTTTCTGTGGCACATTCCGGTTCACTGTAACAGTTTCAATGGGCCACGCACCGCGTGGCCAGGATGATCAGCCCCCTCATGTCTTGCAGTCTTTTTCGGACAGCGGCCCATTGGACAGGCTGTACACGTCGTACAACTGTCCGTCCTTCCGCATGTACGCGTCCACTGTGGCGCCTTGCACGAAGCCTGGGCCAGTGATGTGCTGCAGTCCCAACGGCTGCGCAGGATCCTTCGCCAGTGGCAACACCTCGTGTTGCTCCCACCGCAGTCCATAGATCAGCAGCAGCGCACACAGCAGTAAAAACAGCACTCGCAACAGGGGCCGTCTCATGGCTTCACCTCACTGCCCGTCGTCGGGCCACTTGCGCGCGTGAGGGGCTTAGCCCGCACTCGTCCATCTCCCACTCGCCGGGTCAATCCCTCGCCATCAAACGCATCGAGCATCGCCAGGGCGATCTTCCGGTTGGTGCCGATGACATCCCGGAAGGCGCCCAGCTCAACTATCTGAGTCGTCTCGAATACCTTCAAGAGCTTCTGCCGGCATTCATCGAAGAGCGACCGGAGCATGAAATTCCCATCGAGGACCATTACCGTCCCATCCTCGGTGATGAGTTTTTCCAGCACCTGCATCTCGGCTTCGGGAATGTTCAGATCTCTCATGAGGTTTCCACGCGCCGGGGGATTTACGCCGCTGTTATTGATGAGGGCTAATACCTGCTCACGCAGGCTGATGAGCCGTGCGCTAACCGCCGGCTGGAATGTCGCCATCGCCATTCGCCCATGCTTGACCGCGAGCGTGCCTTGTTCTGTGAGTAGCTTCGCCAGCCGGATGAAACACTTCGTATCCACAGCAAAATGCTCGCACACATGCACCGGCGCCATGCCCCAAGCATACCGATTGGCTTGATGGTACCGCTCCAACACATGCGATAGCGATTCTACGCACTCCCCAACCCGCGGCTTGACGACCCAGGCTCCGCCGAGATCGACCACTTCTCCGCGAGCCTCCGCCTCGTGAATTCTCTGCGTGGCCAATGGCTCGACACACTGCGTCAGCCGCTGCATTTCCTGGGCTGAGGTTACAATCGCATCGGGTCCTGCCAACAGTTCGCTCAAGAGAAAATCACCTTGCACGGCCGCCTGCCGAGCGTGTTCCAATCGCTCCAATAGCTCGAGCGAAACCTTCCGCATCTTCTGTGGCCGGGCCGAGAGCACCAACCCGCCGCCCAGCGTAACTGCCGGCGAGATGCTCCGCACGATGAACCGGTCTCCTGCGGCAATGGCCAAGGGCTCGGCCAACACCACGTGCGCCGCCGCCTCCTGCCCGGGCTGCAACGCCTCGCATCCGAGCAGCTTCAGCGACGCCTCCACCACACCCGTCCCCGTGTGGAGCAATGCCGGAAACCTTCGTTTCAGCACATGCTCACTGCTGGCATTCTGCAGCGACACCACCAGCTCATCCGTTGCTCGGTACATCCCCGGCGTTCCCACCGTCATTCCCCGCTTCACCTGTTGCGGCTCGATATCCCGGACGTTGATCGCACAACAGCAATGGGCGTACGCCACCTCCGAGTCGTGCTTGTACGACTGAATTGCCCGGACCGTCAGCTCTTTCGCCCCTGGCTGCAGTTCCAACCTCTCTCCGACGTGGATCTGCCCGGCCATGGGGATGCCCGTCACCACCGTCCCATACCCCTTCACCGCGAACACCCGCTCTACATTCATTCGGAACGCCCGACCGTCGCTCTGCCGATCACGGACGCGATCGACCAATTGCTCCAGAACGCTGAAGACCTCCCCAACACCTTCGCCGGTCTTGTTGGAGACAGGAATGATCGGCGCCTCGGGAAATCCCGCACGAGCCATGAACGCCGCCACGTCCTGCTTGGCCAGCTCCAGCATCTCCGGCTCGACCATGTCGACCTTTGTGAGGGCCACCATCACCTGCGGGGCTCGCAGCAGCTTGATGATCTTCACATGCTCATCGGTCTGGGGCATCACTCCATCGTCTGCCGCCACCACCAGGAGCAGCACATCGATCGATGTCGCCCCCGCAACCATGTTGCGGATGAAATCCTTGTGTCCGGGCACATCGACCACGCCCACCAACCCCTTGCCTCGCAGCAGGCAGGGGGCGAAGCCCAGGTCGATGCTCATCCCACGGGCCTTTTCTTCTGGCAGGCGATCTGTCTCGCATCCGGTCAACAGCTTTACCAGTGACGTCTTGCCATGGTCCACATGGCCGGCCGTGCCGATGATCGCATGCAGAATCTCCGGAGTGGATTTGATGACCGGCATTACTCGACCATCGCCTTCCGTATTCCCTCAACCACGATCCCCGTTTCTCTCGGCAGGAGCGTTCGCATGTCGAGTACCAGCATGCGATCCTGAAGGCGGGCGAAAATCGATGGAATCCCCTGTCGCAACCGCCGGCCCAGCTCGTCCGCTGCCATCCGCCGATGCGTCAGTCGCACCACTTTGCTCGGCACGCCCTCATCGGGAATCGACCCGCTCCCGACGTAGGCCACATCATCGTCTACTGTCACGGATAGATCGCCCAGCTCCCGCAGGGCGCCCGCCACCTGTTCCGCATCGGCTGCCAGCTCCTCCGCGGTTCGTGATAGCATCCGGTAGAACGGAATCGCCTGCCGATACGTCTCGTTGATGAAATGTGGCAATGTCGCCTCGAGCCCTGCCAGCGTGAGCTTGCAGACGCGGAACATGCGGGCAAAGGGGTTCTTGCGGATCTTCTGCACGCTGGCTGATCGCCCGCAGATGATCCCCGCCTGAGGCCCGCAGATCAGCTTATCCCCGCTGAAACACGCCAGCTCTACCCCGGCCGCGATTGATTCCTTCACCAGGGGCTCATCGCTGATCCCAAACTCATGCAGCGGCACAATCGCGCCGCTTCCCAGGTCATCGATCACCGGCACATTCCGCTTGCGGCCGAGTTCGCACAATTCCCGGATGTCGGGCGTCCCTGCAAACCCCCGCACGCGGTAGTTGGACGTATGGACATGAATGATCGCCCCGGTCTGCTCATTGATGGCCGACTCGTAGTCGCGTAGATGCGTGCGATTGGTCGTGCCCACCTCGCGCAGAATCGCCCCGCTCTGGGCCATCACATCCGGCATCCGGAATGATCCGCCAATCTCAATCAACTGGCCCCGGCTGATGATGACCTCTTTCCCTACCGCCAGCGTATTGAGGACGAGCATTGTCGCAGCGGCATTGTTATTGACCACGGTCGCTGCTTCGCACCCGGTGAGTTCGATCAGCATACGCTGGATCTTCTCTTCTCGCAGCGATCGATCGCCGGTATCCAGGCTCGCCTGCAGAACTGAATATCCCACTCCTGTCGCCATCGCCTCGATCGCCTCGCGACATAACGGAGCCCGGCCCAGCCCCGTGTGCAGCATGATTCCCGTTGCATTGATGGCTTGCCGCCCGATAGGCCGGGTCAATCGTATCAGCCGTTGGCGTAGGTTCCTGGTCAGGTGCTCCGGATCGATCTGCTGAATCTTCCCCGCTCGGATCTGGCCCCGCAGCTCATCCAGCATGCCCCGCAATTCAAACTTCGTCATCCCCGCCCCAAATTCCTCTGCTAGACTCCTGCCCGATTCCGAAGCCAGGAGTTCCCCCACCGACGGAATCGCCCGCAGAAGTTCGCCCGCCGACCCATCCATTCCAACCTCTCGTTTCACGGTCCTCTGTATTTCGCCGTTTAGCGGCGGCCCACAGGCTCGGGCTCTTTGTTCACGTCGCAGGGTAAAAAATGGCGGAGGTGCATGGGAATCGAACCCACCTGGACCCTTGTCGAGCCCACGACGGCTTTGAAGGCCGCGAGCGCCACCAGGCTACTATTCACCTCCGCAGATTTACTTTCGTAGTGTACTGTAAAACATCGCCACGGGCGATCCACCGAACGCAACACCGAGCGATACCGCTTCACCAATCTCCTCGTCCGTTGCGCCGGCCTCTCGCGCCGCCTTTATATTGATTTTAACACAAGGTTCGCACCGACTCATGACCGAAAGCGCCACGCTGATCAGTTTCTTCTGCTTGATACCCAAGGCCCCCGGTGCACCCACCGCCCCCATATACGCCTTGAACGCATCGCCCGCGGCCGGCAGCGGCAGGGGGGGCACATCTCCCGTCGTCGCCGGTGCGTCTTTCTTTTCGTCTCGGGGCCCCTCTGCACAGCAGCATGCCTCTTGTGCCACAGCGATCTCCTTCTGGGATTTGCCTGCCCGTGCAAGCGGCAGGGATTGCCATGCCTCCGCTGTTGCCGTCCTTACTTGAATCCGTCCGTTTGGATGCTCGCCCGTCACTCGCCCGATGATCCGAGCCTCACGCACGCCGCCATTGTGCAGCCGCTCGATGTACTCGTTTGCCTTCTCGTCCGCCAGAAACACCAGCAACCCCCCCGATGTCTCCGGACAGAACAAAACCGCCTGCTGTGCCGCCGCCAGTGACGACATCTCCAGCATCTCCTCCTCTACCGATTCCCGATTTCGCTCCACTGCGCCCGGCAGCACGTCCTGCCTCGCCAGTTCTCTCACCCCCTCGAACAAGGGAATGGCATCGCAGTCGAGCGTCGCCTCCACCCCGCTGTTCCGCACAATCTCCGCCATGTGTCCCATCAAGCTGAACCCCGTCACATCCGTGGCTGCGTGTGCACCCAGTTTCACCATCCAATCGCTTGCCAGCTTGTTCAATTGGGCCATGGACCTCGCCACCGGCCCCAGCATCTCATCCCCTACATGCCCAACCTGCCGGCCAAACGCCACAATTCCGCCGCCCAGTGGCTTGGTCAGTACAATCGCATCTCCCACCTGTGCCCCCGCATTACGCACAAACCCATCTTTGGGGCTCGTCCCCACCACCGCAAATCCGCACTTCACTTCCTCATCGTTGATGCTGTGGCCGCCAATCACACAGATCCCGGCCTCGGCCATCTTCTCCACGCCGCCGCGCAGAATTTCCCGCATGGCCTCCGCTGGCAGCGAATGGATCGGAAATCCAATGATCGACAATGCCACTTGAGGTGTCCCGCCCATCGCATAAATGTCGCTGACCGAATTGGCCGCCGCGATCTGGCCAAAGGTGTAGGGATCGTCGACGGATGGGCAGAACACATCCACCGTCAGGATGGTCGCTTGATTATCGGATAGCAGTATGACCCCCGCATCATCCCCGGCGCTCGCTCCCACCACTACGCGTTTATCGGCAATCTCCGGCAATCCCTGCAAGACCTCATGCAGGACGTTCTTGCTGATCTTCGACGCACACCCCGCATTGCGCACATGTTCTGTCAATCGCACGGGCCTATTGGTGACCGGCACCCGTTCCCCGGCACAGTGGCACACATCCTTCTGCTTGAACAGCTCGCAAGGGCAAGGCTGCTGCACATCGCAGATGCAGTGTCCCAGCATCATCGACCGCTTCATTACCCGTCGTCGCTTCTCCATCTGCTGTGAAGTCAAATCATCCTCCCGCTGGCGCCCGGTCAAATACGATCGAACGAGCCGTATTATAAGAGGCACCTCCCCCGGCACCAATATGCCCAACCATCGGGGCATGTCATAAGCGTAGTGAGGCCCCACGCAATTCGACCCGCACCCCAAACCCCAAGCTGGACTGTAGCGCAAGTCCGGATCATTCTCGATCCCGCAGACGATCAGGACCTGCGCTACGCTCTGATCCGGCTTGAGAAACCTCCGTGACGCGAGCCGTAGCATTCCATATCACAACGCCATTCGGGTAGGGGGGATTACCCACAGAAACAAATGGTGCCCCTCGACCACCGCTTGCCGATCCGGCTTCCAATCGCCCATGGCAAATCCATGTGAGACAATCCGCGCACCCGCACGGAGCTCTCGCAAAAACCTGGGCCGCAACCGCCGATTCAGATCCGGCACCAGATATAGCGCAACGACGGTCGCCTCCTTCAGGTCAATGTCAAACAGATTTCCCTGGACAAAACGGACCCTCTCCAGAACCCCCGACTTTCGGGCATTCCCGTAGCACTCGCGGATACGTTTCGGGTCGATGTCCACGCCCACCCCTCGCGCGCCGCAATCCCGAGCCGCTGCAATCACGATCCGCCCGTCCCCGCACCCCAGATCGTAGACCACATCCGATGCCTTGACGTCGGCCAGCCGCAACATCCCCACCACGACTGTGCCCGGCGTCGGAACATAGTGAATCTCCCACTTGCCTGACCGGGCCCGCGGAGCAGAGCTAGACAATCGTTCCATCATGATGGCCTGAATTCACACGATTGTATCAGGATCGCGTTGCTGCCATCAATAAATTATCCCGCTTTTTATTGAGAAGTGGCTTGTCGTTCTCTTTCTTCGGTCTATTGTGCATTTCGGAATAGATCGAGAAACCGATCCTCGTACTGCTTGAACACCCCTAAACGATCCAACTCCCGTTTCAGTTCGAATGCCTTGGATCGATCCTGTCGTGCTCGCTCAAAAAGCGCCTCGATCCTCCGCTGCGTCCGCGGATCAACCGCCGGTGGCTGAGGCTTCGCTGGCGGCTCTTCTGCCGTTTCGCCTTCCTCCGCTTCCTGCTCCTCGTCGGCTTCTCCAGCCGATTGATTCATCTGTTCGACCAACTGCTCCAGGTTCTCATCCATCGCTTGCGCCTGCTGCTCGAGATCAGTGAAGTCCAACTGGATATTTGCCAGTTCCGTGAATCGTTCGAGCACCGCCTTGGCCGCCCGCGGATTCGGAACACCCACGGCGAAATAGGGCAGTTCTCCCAGCAGACACGTGCCATGCAATCCTCGCTCTGCACCGGCCGCCAGCAGCAGCCCGTTCAGCCCGGTAATCTGTCCGTCTTCCAATACTTCCACATTGACATCCTGAACCTGTTGCAGCGTTGTGGTGTCGGTCGCTACGGCAAACACCCGTGGTGTCGTGCCCGGCGTGAGTTGGGTGGCCATTGCGGCGAACGTGAAGAATCGTTTCACACCTCGTTCCATGGCATAATCAATGATCTTCTGGCACATCTCGTATCCCCCCGATGTCGGTTGTGCCTCCCCGGCGAAGAGCAGCAGATCATGCTCCCCGCGTGGGTTTCTCCATTCAAAGAATACGCTGCGCGGCAGGCGGCCGATCGATGCCAGACCATTCTTCACATCGACGTTTTGAATCTCGAAATAGTCTCTGGCGCCAAGTTCCGCCACCCGTCGGACGTTAAGTTCCTGGAGCAAGTAGCTCCCAGCCAGTAGCGCAATGCTTCCCATTCCAGGCCACACTGCAACAAGCCAAGGATCGCGCAGATCGTTCGGATCGTGGGCCATGTTTCACGGCTCCTTTCACGCTGCGGCACCCCCATTCCCTAAAACGATATCATAGGGTTACTGCAACACCCCTGGGGACGGATAAGCCTGCCAATTCCACATTGCGGTGAGTATGGCCATACTGCCCATGGAGGCTGCACTTTGGGGTTTCCCGATCTAGGACTTCGCCAGCCATTGGCCGGCTAATCCCTATAAGTACCGCTCTAGTTATAGCTTATAATGAATCGCGGCCGCTACTTGGCGGGGTCGGCGCTCCCGCCCGCTGGGCCTTGGCGCCTTGGCCAACCCACCGCAATCGTCTCACTTGCCTTCCATCAGCCCCGCAACATGAATTGCCACCGATCGCCCCAGCACATCCAGGACATATCCGCCTTCCAGCACGCTTACCAGCCGACCCTGGCAGTATTGGTCTGCTACCCTCACCAGATCCGCAGTCATCCATCCATAGGACTCGGGATCCAAGCACATATGCGCAATCCGTTCCTGACGCACCGCATCGAATCCGGCACTGACAAGAAGAAACTCGGGCCGATACTCCTCTAGTCTCGGCAAGACCTTGTCGGTGAAGGCCCGGCGATATACCGCATCGTCACTCCCGGCATACAGTGGTACATTCAACGTAAACCCCTCCCCCTTCCCCACACCCCGCTCTGTCTCCAACCCCGTCCCCGGGAACAGGCTGTTCGGATGCTCGTGGATGCTGATGTACAATACATCATCCCGCGTCTCGAATGCGTGTTGCGTCCCATTACCATGGTGTACATCAAAGTCCACCACGGCCACTCGCTTCAACCCATGCTTGCGGATCAGATGTTCCGCCCCGATGGCCACATTGTTGAATAAACAAAACCCCATCGCTTGATCGCGCTCTGCGTGGTGTCCCGGCGGCCGAACTGCACAAAATGCACGGCCAACTCTGCCTGCCATTACCGCATCACACGCTGCGATCACTCCGCCTACGGCCAACCGAGCCACGTCATAACTCCAGGGCCCGATTCGCGTCTCCATTGACCCGATGAACATCACCCCTTCGTCGCAGAACACTCGCACTAGATCGATATACGCCGGCTCATGTATAGATGCGATGACTCCTGCATCGGCTGCCTCAAACGACAGCGCCTCCATCTTTCCCAGCAGCCCTTCGGCCTTCAGCGATTCAATGATCACCTCCAGCCTCTCTGGCTGCTCCACATGCGTCCGCCCGGTGTCGTGCCGGAGAAAGTCCTCATGATAGACCCAGCCAACCTTCATGCGGATTCCCAACCGAAGAACATCTCCCCCTCAAAACGCTGCCACCGAATTGTCAATTGATAATTGACAATTCTCAATGGACAATTTCGGACTAAACACCTTCCTTTGCTGCTCAGCCCCCTCAAACGCTTGCAGTCTCGCGGACCCGATCCCGCCCAGTTGCCCTTACTTGACTACCATCTTGAACACAAATGCATGCTTGCACGGAAGTTTCCCCGCGACTGATTCCGGCACCCGAATTACCATCCCATTTCCCTCTGCCGTCCACTCCATCGGCTTCTCCACCCCTAACAATTTCACGTCCGACCCCGCCGCCGCCTTCATCCCTTGCACAACCACGTTCTGCGGCAATCCTTCTTTCCCTTCCTCTTCCAGGTAGATTGCATACACGATATTCCCCTTGCTCGTGAACGCCACCCGTCCCTGCTTATACGGCGCGATGGGCCTTGTCCCGTGGATCGCCTCGGCATTCACATCCATCCACTGTCCGATCTCCTCCAGTCGTTGGGCTGCTTCCATCGGAAGCTTCCCATCCGGCCTCGGCCCCACGTTCAGCAAGAAGTTTCCACCCTTGGCGACGATGTCCACCAGCAAATGGATCAACTGGCGTGTCGACTTGTACTTATCATCCGGCTTGAACGACCACTGCTCGCCCATCGTCAGGCACGATTCCCAAGCATACGGCAACGGCTTGTCCGGCACCTCCTGCTCGGGCGTGCGATACTCCTCGTGTTTGGTCCCCGCGGTTCGATCCACAATGATCAACTGCGGCTGATGCTTCCGCGCCATCGCCGCCATCCGATCCATCTGCACGTCCTGCTTGGGTGGCCGAACCTGTCCCCCATCCAGCCACAGAATGTCGATCTTCCCGTACCCCGTCATCAGCTCTTCAATCTGCCCGTGCACGAACTTAACGAACTCCTCCCATCGCTTCGGCTCCTTCGCCGTATCATAGTTTGGATTCCGATCCACCGCCGGCCGATCCGGATCCCAATACCCCGGGTGATGCCAATCCGATTTCGAAAAATACGCCCCGATCCCAAACCCCTCTGCCCGAAACGCCGCGAAGACTTCCTTCGCGATATTCGCCTTGGCCGACTTGCTGAATGGGCAATCCGCCCCCGTCACCTTGAAATCCGTCAGTTTCGTATCAAACATGCAGAACCCGTCGTGATGCTTCGTCGTGAACATCACATACTTCATCCCCGCACGCTTGGCGAGCTTCGCCCATTGAGTTGGATCAAACTGTGTCGGGTTAAACGTCCGATTCTGCAGGAAGTAAACCTTCCGAAACGCCACCATCTCGTCGTACGTGCGAATTCCCGGATTCGACCAGTTGCGATCCTCAAACACGATCGGCCAGGATTCGATGCATCCCAGCTGGCTATAAATTCCCCAATGCATGAACAGCCCGAATTTCTGATCCTGGAACCATTCGAGCCGTTCTTTCAATCGCTGCTCGTCACTGGTCTGCGCGCGGCCCACTTGCGCCGCTGCGACGACTCCAACCATCGCCAATACCCACATTCGCGTTGAAAGCGACTGCATCGTATCTCCTTCCCACCCCCGCTACCGGTATATACCACCCATCCCCCGGGCTGCGTTGAGCTACAGCCAACGAATGGGTATCGGCTCTCCCTCGAAAGGCCCGTTGCTGGCTATCGGATACAGACATGCGACACGGAGGACACAGAGGAACAAATATAAATTTTTGGCTCTGTGTCCTTTGCGTCCTCCGTGGCTCACGCACTTCTTCTTGGCGATCTTTGCGTATCTTGGCGAGCTTGGCGGTTCTGAATTCTCTCAGGTGGAAGAGAACAGGCGCCTGTGCCTAAGCATCTTCACGCCGGGTTCGGAGCATAGCGGCGACCCGGATCTCCCTCCGTATTGAACAGAAAGTAAATGCTCCCAGATCCCTACTTCAGCAATATCTCCCGCTCAATGACACCCTCCCCGCGCAATTCCATCGTCCCGCCGCGTCCCGACCACCCCTCCAGGTGCACAACCACCCGCTTGGCCGGGTTCCTCCCTGGCTTCTCCACCTTCAAATAGGCCTTCCCTCCATCCTCAGTCACCCGCAATTCCATTGACACCGGCCCAAACTCCGTCGCCACATCCTTTACCCGCGTCAGCATTCCCGCCTTGGCCCAACTGGCCGGTAATCCTTCCAGCAGATGCAGCTCCTCTCCCCGCTCCAGCACCAGCATATGCCTCACCAGACGAATGAACTCGGCACTGGCCCAGTTGTGGGGCATATCGCCGCAGATGTCATCCCCTTTCCCCACCGGCATCTGTTCCTCCCGCCAAGCGAGTAGGGGGGAGGCATGATTGGCAAACCCGTACATCGCCTCGATGGCCTTCTCCCGCTCCCCCAGCCACAGCCAGGCGTTTCCGTAGAACGACCCGAAGTAATTCCACAGCCCGTTTTTGACCCATCCCGTATCCTGCACCAGCCCCTCGCATTCCACCGCCCGGAGCATCGCCATGTTTCCCTTCACCAAGGGATCGTCGGCTGCGAACACTTTCCCCGGAAACACTGCGTGCAGAAACGCCCATTGCGCCTTCTGCGGCGGCACGCGCAATCCATTCTCCATGTAGATCGGCAGACACCGATTCCCATACGCATCCGTCTTCATGTCGCGTTCCGCTGCCTTGCGGAACGTCGTGTAGAAATCGTCATATTCCTTCTGCCAGGCCGCTGCCTCTTCCGTGTTTCCCAGCCACCTGGCCGCCTCCACCGCCGCCTTCATCCCCGCCATCGTCCAGTACACATTCGTGTACTCAGCGCATTTCTCTCCCAGCCCGCCATCGCTGAACCCCGCCGGGAT
Organism: Bacillota bacterium; assembly: GCA_050261455.1. Taxonomy (GTDB): domain Bacteria; phylum Planctomycetota; class Phycisphaerae; order Tepidisphaerales; family Tepidisphaeraceae; genus JAPLNB01. The sequence continues at coordinate 1,947 of JBLNDH010000277.1, read as the reverse complement.
CAATCGGTAATTCGGCGCCGTCTCCTTCTCGGCTGCCATTCCCCGCATCTTCTTGATGTACTCAAACCCCTTCTCCACGCTTGGCCAAACCTCCCTCAGCCATACCTGATCGCCCGTCAACTTCGCATGTCGTGTCACTGCCCACAGCACAATCCCTGTCTCTTTCCAATGCCCATCGATGAGCATGAATCCCCCATCTTTCCCCTGGCGTTTCAGTAGATAGCGAATTCCATTCCTCGCCTCTTGGCCTCGCCCCTGATACGTTACCGCCTCCAGCAAAAACGACCCATCCACCACCCACAGCCCCCGATAGCACGTCGGCCCGACCTGAAACGCCGGCAGTCCTTCCTTGATCTCCCTGGCCTGGAAAATATTTCTCACCGACGAATCCAACAGCGCCTGCACCCCCGCATCCGGCACCTCCAGATGTCCATACGGCAGATCCACCTTCCTCCAATACCCCTCCGCCTTCTCCCGCCATTCCATCACCTTCGCCAGATCCTCCGCCGCCATGCGAGTTCCCCTTCCCCGTTCCACGCACAGCGCAAACCGCTCCTCTCCACCCGCCGCCAACGGCATCTCTTGCACCTTCAGTGCGATCCTTCCCTTCCCCGCTTCCTCCACCCTCACCTCCCGCCCGCACACTACCCGCGTTCCTGCCCCAACCGTCACTTCTTTAGCTCCCGCATCTCCCGCCACCTCCATCCCACTTTCCACCACAACGCGGAGCCTCACCTTCGCCTCTTTCGCTCCCGTATTCCTTACCCGCACGAGAATCACGTCATGTCGCGCCGGCCCTGTCAGTTCCGCCTCCGCCCCACACGCCACGTGCGCCAGCGCCGCCTTGCCGCTCTTCCCCACCAGCAACTCTTTGGCCGCCGGTGCATCCCCCTCAAACGCCCACAGCACATTCAGAATCGTATTCCTATCCGGCGACCCCTTCGCCGCCGCCACTTTCACATCCACCCACCCATCCCCGTTCTCATCCTTCGCCTCAAACGCCAGCACCACCGGCACGTTCTGCCCATGCTCCTTCACCAAATCGATGGTCTTCCGCGTCTTTCCCTCGATCTGCAAATCCATCACCCGCTGTCCCGCCTGCTTGTGCCAACCTTCGCACAACCCCATTACCACCGTATACCGCTTCCCACTTTCCGCCCGAAACCGATAGTGAACTGCCTCCCCATACCCCACCGCGATGTGTTTAAACGCCTCCTCACACACCGCCGTCGGCGACGCCCAATTCACACTCGTGGAATTCTGCCCCACCCGCTCCACAACCACCGCCCCCTTCTCTACCTTCCCCGTCACCTCCATCGGCGGCGCCACCGCAAACGCCTCCTCCACAATCTCCACTTCCCCGATCCGCTTCACCGTCCGCACAATCGGCAGCTTCGCCCCCACCAGTTCCTGCTTCACCCACTCGCTTCCCCCGTCTATCCCCACGCCAACCCGCGTCTTAAATCCCTGATACTTCCCGCCGCCCCAGTCATACAGCAACTCTCCCTCTTTCCCCACCAGCGTCTTCTGCCAATCATCCGGCAGGCAAATCGACGTCTGCCACCACGTTGGCGCATACTGAAACCCCACCACCTCCGCCAGCAGCGCATCATTGGCCAGCGCTCGCCCTCCCACCAGCACCCACAGCCCAACCACAACACCCAGCCACCGCGCAACCATCCGCTTCACCATCGCCTGCTCCCTTTGCATTCGTAGGGTGCGCTTTAGCGCACGTCGTGTTGTTGCTTATCCATAGCCCCCTTCGTCGCTCTGTCGCTTCGTCGCTTTCTCTCTCCCCATCTGTTATTCTAAAGCCTCGCCTCATCTGTATCGACGACCAAAGGGAGCATTTATGTCGACCAACCCCACCATGTCTCGCCGTCGTTTCTTGAAGCACGCCACCATTGCCGGCGCGCTCACCGCGTTCCCCACCATCATCCCCGCCTC
>JBLNDH010000276.1:0-17537 GCA_050261455.1 Bacillota bacterium | reverse complement strand
ACCGATCCCCGGGCCGACCACCGAGCGTTTGGGCGCGCTTGCGAGCGAACTGAAAGTTGTGATCATTGCATCGCTCTTCGAGCGGCGCGCCCCCGGACTCTACCACAACACCGCCGTAGTAATCGGGGGCGAGGGCGAAATCCTCGGCGTGTACCGCAAGATGCACATCCCGGACGATCCGCTCTATTACGAGAAGTTTTACTTTACCCCCGGCGACCTTGGTTTCCCCTCATTCGACACTCCCTTCGGGCGCGTCGCCACGCTGGTGTGCTGGGACCAGTGGTATCCGGAAGCGGCCCGCGCGGCGGCGCTGCGCGGTGCCGTAGTGCTCTTCTACCCGACCGCCATCGGCTGGCACCCCTCGGAGAAGGCGACCCACGGCCCGGCCCAACTTGAAGCCTGGCGCACCATCCAGCGCTCGCACGCGATCGCCAACGGAGTGTACGTGGCCGTGGCCAACCGGACCGGCTACGAGGGAACGCCCGAGCGCGGCATCGAGTTCTGGGGATCGTCGTTCATCGCCGGCCCGTTCGGACAGGTGATCGCCGCAGCGCCCACGGACCAGGAAGCCGTCTTAGTGGCCGAGTGCGACGTCCACGAGGTCGACCGCGTACGGCGCAACTGGCCCGTCCCCGGCGATGGTCAGTTGCCAGTCGCATTGGTGTCGCTGGCTCAATTGGTGGAGGGCTCGGATCAGCGTATCCACCCCTTTCTTTTCAACTAGTCGGCATACGGTGAGAATGCGCACGGGCGCATCGCGAGTAGGCTGCCGATCACACCTCACCCATGTGCTGGTATCAACGCCACAGCGAATCAGGCGGTACTTCTCCCCTCCCGTGTGAATCTCGCTATAGAAGGCCCGGTGCCAGCGACTGATGCATGCCACAAACGCCGCACGCTGACATTTGCGTTTGAGCAGCGCACGCCGTTGGAAAATGTCATTCGCATGGCCCGTAAAACTGAAGCCGATCCCCAATTGCCTGGCGGCATACATGCCCACAGTGGCAGGAGCATGGGCGAAATGGCAGTGAATGTGCCGGACTCGCTGCCACCTCAAATGGTTTGCGATGGCCAAGCCTGCAAGGCTCTGCACCAGCAGTTTCATTCGTTGCACGAGCGACAGCGGCTCACCCGGGTATAGGGCATCGCCTGCGGCGTCTGCCAAGGTCGAAAACGAGCAGATGGGGTGACTAACCAGTTCCTTGATCGCCATCCAGAGTGTACGACGCTTATGCGGGCCGTAGAGGACTTGCACACCTTCGGCTAGCGCAGCTAGTGACCCCTCGCTTGCTTCCAGTGGATGGAGGCTGACGACACACACCGGCCATCCCTTGGCTCGCAATGTCAGCACCTCGCGATAGACGAACGTTTCACTCAGGGCAGGGAAACGCGCCGCCAGATAGGCGACTGGCCAAGTCTTCTTCGCCGCCTTAGTCGTTGCGCAGTTGTGTGGTGGAATCGGTACGGTCAAGGCAAGTGAAAGAGGTTCAAGAATTCGAGGCTGGACCCACGATCGGTGCAGCATCAGCAGTCGATGGCACGGGCTGCTTATACTCGATCAATGTCGGCGTTCGACTGCGCCAGCGGTCGAGGTGGAAACGCAATAAGCCAATTGCCTGGGGGAACTTGGCCAGGGCGCAGAAGCAGGCATACAGGCGAGAATTCGCGGGCGAAAATCCGCGTTTACGCATGTGGCGGTAGATGCGCCCTATCAGCAGCGGATAGGCCACGAGCAACGGCAGGCTCCAGCCGCCACTGGGCCACAACAGCCCCAATACCAACACTGGCAGAATCACACCCCAGAGCGTGATACTGCGGGTCTCCTTCACGCGATGCCGGGCCGGCGCACGACCATGCAGAGCAGCGTTCTGAGCATAGGCATGCCCGGCGCGGACAGATCGCTTCCACCATTGGGAAAACCGGAACATCGCGGCGTCGTGCATGGCCATCTCGGCATCTATGCGAGTAATCCTCCAGCCCTTTTGCCGAAGACGGGCGCACAGCTCTGGCTCTTCGCCAGCAACAATAAATGGATTGAAGCCTCCCGAATCATGGAATGCCGCCGCACGGTACATGGCAATACCGCCGCACGCACTGATCTCTCCAACGGGTCCGTTCCACTCCATATCGCATAGCCGGTTGTAGATCGATGTCTCAGGAAATCGCTCCCGTAACCGCCCGCATACCGCCGCCACAACAGGTTGCTTCTCTAGTTCTTCAACGGCCCGCTGAAGCCAATTTGAAGCCAGTTCGCAGTCACCGTCCACGAACTGCACATACCGCATATCCTGCACTATATCCATGAGCTTCTCAAACCCGACATTTCTGGCTCGGGCCGCACTGAAGGGCATGGAAAGATCCAGCATTACCACCACTGCCCCCATCTGGCGAGCCAGTTCCACACTTCCATCCGTCGAGCCTGAGTCCACATATACAGTCAGACCGCCTGACTCTGGGATCGACGCCAAGCATCGCCGCAGACGCTCACCTTCATTTCGACCGATAATGACAATGCCAACGTGACTCATGATGCGGCAGACGTAGATGCGTACCCGCGTTCTCGCAGGATGGCCCGGATGTCCCCAACTAGCAGATCCCACGCGAACCAGCGAGGATCGTTGCTAGCCGTTGCCAGGCCCAAACAGCGGCGCACGTTCCATGCAAACCGGCCAACTATCCATAAGGCATCGGCCAGAAGCAGGCCGCCGATGCCATACGCCTTAATGAAGAAGCGGCGCCGAGAATCGTACCAGTAAGCAGGGCGGCGTTTGCGTTCCTTCCGGATGCCCGTTGCGGCACCTTCGAGATGCATTACCTTCGCTTGGGGAACATACCACACTTCCCAGCCAGCGCAGTGAGCGCGGTAACAGAAATCCACCTCGTCGTAGTAGAGAAAATACCCCTCGTCCATTAGCCCGATCTGCTCAAAGACTTGGCGACGAATCACCATGCTGGCCCCTGAAACCCAGTCGCAGGGATGGGGCTCCGGCCGGAGCGGCGGCGAGACAACATGGCCGGGCATCAGCCCGTTCAAGATGCCCAACCGGGCCGTGTTGAGCAGTTCACCCAATGGCGAGGGAAACCTATGGGCCGAGCACTGCGGCTGCGCCGCGACATCCTCAATGCCGCTGCCGGCGATGCCAACATGAGGGTTCTGGTCCATAAAGCGAACCAGTTCCGCGAGCGCCCCAGGCCGCACGATTGTGTCCGGATTCAGCAGCAACACATACTTGGCCGGTGAATCGGCTGCCAAGGCCAATCGAATCCCCGCGTTGTTCCCGGCCGAATAGCCGCCGTTGCGATCCAGTGGCAGGATGGACGCCCAGGCCGACCAACCCTCCCGTTCGATGGCCGCGGCGATCTGTTCAGCCGAGCCATCGCCGGAGCAACTGTCCACGACAAGCACACGCAATCCGCAAAGGGCCAAAGCCTCTCTAGCTAGAGAACGCAGACAGGCCACCGTCAGGTCGGCGGTACGGTAATTGACGATGATGACCTGAACAATCATCAGAGCCTCAGGTAAATGGGCAACTGGCTGCTGCAATGGCGCCACAGTTGATTGTCTGACGAATCCACTCGGCTCGTTCCTCATGCATTCGCTCCAAAGTGTGATGGTGGGCTAATGGCCGAATAACCCGGAGGAGTTCCATACGCACTTCAGGTGACTGGAGACCTTGCACTACCTCAGCCATAGATTCAGGATCACCCGCTTGATAGATCAACTTGGAGTCGATGCCTAGAGCTAGGTATGCTGGGAGGTTCGGGCATACCGGTAGCACGCCTTGGGCGATCGCATCGAAGATGACGCGAGGTTGTTCGTCATTCAGATTCGGCATCAGTAGCAGATCGAATTGCCGCAGAGCCTCATAGAAAGGTTTGCCATATGCGTAGGTTCCACGAAAACTGATGTGTTGGCTTAAACCCAGGCCCGACCCAAGATTGCGAAGGGTATCCAGTTCTGGCCCATTGCCCATGATCGCGAGACTTGGGCTTCCAGCTGCGTTCTTACAATGAAGATGCTTCAGGGCCTGGACTGCCAGATGAACGCCCTTCATCGGCTCAAGCCGGGAAGCTACACACAGCCGCAAAACCGATGGAACGCTGTACTTTTCATGAAGTGACGCATCATTCAGAATATCGTCGCGGTTTATCCAACTCGCTATATCGATATGAATGTTATGATGACCATAGCCATAGCTCTTTGCCAGTCCTTCTCCAATCAGGAATAGTCCATCGCAAGCCAATGCCTGTCGCCGCTGGGTCCGCCGGATGCTGTTGGCCACAATCGATGCCTTCGCTCGTCGCAGGAGACTTCCGCCCTCCGCGTTCAGCAAAGCTGTACGAGCGCGGTCGCTACTGATGCCATAAATCGTGCAGCGTTTTTGCCGCCGAGCGGCAGATATGAGCCGCGCCTCCAGATGTGATTGCCACGAGGGCCTGCCGCCATGTACTTGAACAACATCGTAGTCAGAGAGCACGGCAGCGAGGTGTGACTCGGTGCTCGCGTCCAGTTCATCCCTCGCTATGACATGCACGCCGGATGGCAGGGGCGCAAGATGTGCCATCAGTTGTGTGGTGACTGGTGCAACCAAGCAGAACCGGCGTACGACGCGGACCTGGGCAGACAGATCGCGGACCCACAGGTCCAAGGAATACCATCCATCCGAGCAGGAATACACGGGAATCGAGCTCAGCATCAGTAGGCTATACCCGCAATCCTCGAACATCATTTGCTCCTGCCATCCACGCTGAAAAGCACCTCGCAGCAGGATGAGACACACTGCACATAGCGATCTGCCGGGAAACACTCCAAGTGCATTCCAAGATACCCTAGGCCTGCCAGCAGGTAGCCGCGAGCGTCCTCCGTATGGCAGTTTAGGAGTCGGCAGTGGACGTCCAATTCCCGACGCAGTAGCCACTTGGGAAGGCCGAAGGAACGGGCAAGACGGATCAGGTCATAAAAGGCGTGTCCTTTCAGATCCGCGCCAGGCCAGTCAATGATGGCAAAATCCCCTACCGAATACCATGCCAGCCTATTGTGCCCTGGCATAAGAAGGATGTTGTCTCTCCACAGATCGTTGTGTGCCAGTACGTACTGAGGTTTCCACTGGCCGATTGCCAGCCTGCGGATTGCCACCTTTGCTTCAGAACGGATACGATCGTTCATTCGCGAGTCGCCTGCGAGCTGTTCTAGCGGCAAGAGGAAATCTCGATTCCGCTGCTCCTCTGTCGGCTCACTCGCGGTCATCCGTATCACCCCGCGGAGCCAGTTCCGAAGGCCCGGCCATAGTCGGCTTCGCTGGACTATCCATCCCAACCACCTCTTACTCAATGGCTGGCAGTAGGGGAATACCCCATAGCTGCAGCCATCAATGCGGCCTGCCAACAGGGGCTCAAGGATTACTCTGCCCCAGTCGGTGCCCAAGAGGCATCTAGCCTGGCTCGCGCGTTCTATACCTATGCCGACCAGCTCCGGCTGGACGGGAGATGAGCAGAGTAGCACGGCAGTTGGCAGTCCTGCCTTGTTCCGGATCAGAACTTTCAGCGAATCATCAGCAACCGGCTTCCGCTCACACAGCAGGCTCATCTCGCCCAAGCCGCCACGATCATTGGTTATGTGCGCAATCCTATCTTCGAGTTTGGCCCGAACCCGGGCAACATCATCCAGTGAGCCAGCGGATGTGTCTGATAGTTCCAAGAGAGTATTTCGCATTACATCAGATGTCACTCGGTGCTCGGGTGATCATGTGGACCACCAAGGCAGCTATATTCTATTAAACATTTGCGTAGCGTCCGATGCTGAGAATCGCATTCGCTGTGACTGAGATTTGATGCCACAGTTCCGGTCCGATAATGCAATGTGCTGCAAGCCAATTCGATTTGAAGTCGCAGTGATCGCCCCGCCTGCTACCAGCGTGAAAATCGGATTCACCATTCCGTTAGGTATGTTATCGATCATGTAGAGCACTGTGACCATGGCGAGGGCCACGGCCCCTGACCCGGTGGGTGTGCCCCAAACAGTGGTTGGCCACCGACACGCCAGCAGCACTGCCGGCAACAGCAGTGACACTGTCAACGCCATCAGACCGACCACGCCATGATTGCCTAAAGCAATGATCCACAAGCCATCGGTTATCGAGATATCGTTGCCTCGCTCGTCGAAGACTCGGGCTCGGCCCCATCCTCCCCAGCCGAGAATCGGCCGCTGCAACGCCTTGGCCGCCAGCATATCCTCATTGTCCATGCGGAACTTCAATGATCCGGCCCGTTGCTCGCTCATGACACGAGCGGAGAGCGACACCAATCCTTCCCCAGTCCACTGCCCGCTGGCTCGTAGGCCCATATACAGCGGCGGTGCTGCAATCAAGCACCAAAGGAAGATGGACGACCGTGTCCACCTCGCTGCGAACAGCGCACCGATCCCGACAATGAGTAACGCCAGCGCCCCGGCCGACTTGCAGAGCACCGTTGTGACCAGCAGCACCGGTACTAGATAGGCCATCGGAATTCCCAACAGCCGCTTCAGCGTGTCACTTGTCCACAACCATATGCCCACCAGCGATGCCATGGACATCCACATGCCAACCATCAGCCCATGTTGCATGAAGACGGTCGGTCGCCAACCGCCCCAGCGATAGGTCTGGGCGAAGCTATGCTGGTGGAAGCCATAGATCATCGTGTGTAACTGTGGACTCATGCGGATCTCGTATAGACACAGGGGTACGTAGAGCAGTCCGCCGATGAAGATGCCGATGGCCAATTCACGCACATCGCCCAAGTCGGTGAAGTACAGCCGCCCGATCAGGTACGGCAAGCCCCAAATGATCGTCTGGTTCAGCACCGCTGATGCACCGTCGTAAGCCCCCAGACCGTTGGCGAGTGACGAGGCAAAAGGGCAGAGACACCAGACAGCCATCGGCAGATCCACCCACTTCGGCCGAAAAGCGAAGAGCCGACCAGCGTCGAAGATCGCCGCCCCGAGTAGCACCCCGACGCAGGTGGCCGTCATCTTCGTGTAATCCGGCAGCCCCGGAAGCTTGTACCCTGCCATTGGCAGGAACAGCCATGCGATCAGAAATGCCGCAATAACCGCTCGCCGTGCCGGCAACAGGGCAAATAGCCCGAGCATCACCGGCATCCAGCCGAACAGAGCAATAGGAACTAGCAGGCTCATGCTGAGAGGGCTCCCTTGCCCACTGGCGTCAACTCGCCCCGCCGATTCCTATCGATGGCCATCTGCAGCGCAGCCTCGAACAGATCAGTGGCATCATCCCAGGTATACCGCGTGGCCGTCGCATACGCCGCATCCGACATCGCCCGCCACTGCTCTTCTGGCATCTGGCATATGCGTGTGATCGCTTCGGCCATGTGCTTGGGATCCTCCGGCCTGATCAAGATTCCCCCGCCCTCAGATAGTAACTCCGGTGCCGCCCCCGCCGGAGCCGCAATCACCGGCGTTCGACAAGCCATCGCCTCCAGAATTGGTAGGCCAAAACCCTCCGCTCGACTACCAAAGAGCCAGGCATCACAAGACCGGTAGATATCGCTGATTGTATATTGCTCGGGTCGCCGTATGTACTCTGCCCCCTTTGGCAAAGGCAAGTCCGGCGCCGGCAGGTCATGCCCAAATCCTCTAAGGCGAAGCCCAGGGACGAGGTCCGCGGCCATCCGAAATGCCTGCAAGCTGATGTCCGTTCCTTTGCATTGCACCTTGCTGTAGACTAACCCTACGGTGGGTGTCTCCTGCTTCGAACGCGGCGGTGAGCAAAACACAGTAGTATCTACACCATTCGGCACTAATGAAAAGTGGCTGTCATTAAATCGATTCCGGCTGATGCCGGCGAGCCACTGAGATACCAAGATTTTGTGTAATGGTAATCGCCATGCTGCATTTAAACCCAAGTTGTCACGATCTGGGATCGCTTCATAGCCTTGGATCAGGATTGCTTTCGCGCCCTTGTGCGGCGACAACTTCGCCACCCATTCCGCCGTTTCCCACCATGTCGCCACCACCACATCCGCATCCGGCACATCCGCGTCGGTGACCGGCCGCCAGCGGTCAATTACCCGATGCTCTATGTCCAAGCCGTCAAGATGCGAGGGCACATACGCTGGCCGTATTGGCCAGCCTTTCCCATGTACCAGCGACTTGATCTTGTCCTTGAGTGTCGGCTGCCGCCGTGGCGTGGAAACCACTACGACAGGATGTCCCCGGCGTTTAAGTCGCTCGGCATAGATCGCCACCACGCGAATGCCGCCGGCAAGACCAGCATGAGGAAGGACGAAGGTAATACGCACATGACTCCTGCAAGAGCAGCGGTGACTGCTATACCCCCTGCGTTACTGGTACGATCGGAGGCACAGCAGCAAGCACTGTTACGAATGCCTCCTGCGATCGCTTTCGCATCACCTCAACCGAAGTAAAGTCAAAAGAATCGACCGCTTCTCGAGCAACACGGGTCATGTCGAAGTTGCCGAGGCCACTGTCACCGAAACGGTATCCATATGTATTCTGGCTCTGTTGAAGCAGATCGGCGCATTGTGGTAGAAAGTAACGGTCGCATCCCATTGTCTGTGCGAATGCCAGCAACTTGGGATGGTATGCCAACCCTACACACGGGACTCGCTGCGAAAGGGCCAGAACACATGCATGGAGACGCATGCCGACAACAAGCAACGCCCGTCGTAGGATAGCCGCCACGCGGCGAGGCTCGGCTTCCATGGTGATGCATATCGTTTCAACGTCCGGAGCGATAGTGCGGATGACTTCCGCAACACTCTGATGTTCTGGGCGGTCGTCGTCGAATGCAGTCGAGCATGGAACAAACACGACGGCTGCCTTTAGGTCTCGCGAAAGACGGACTAACCCGTCTGCGATCCATGATCGCCACATAGGCTCAGCCTTCCATCGTGGCGAGAGTGACACGGCAATAAAGCGATCCAAAGACTTCAATTCGGGTAGAGCCTCATCGGCGGGTTGCATCCATAGCACTATATCTCCGGTGACCTCAACCGAGCGGCCTGGTATCAGTTGCCTGAGTACCTTTGCGGAGAGTTGATCACGTACATAGAGATGCTGCATCTGGCCAAGTGCCTTACGCAGTTGCCTTCTGATAAGCCAGCCGTAGGCAACGCCACTCTCGACTGCGGCGCAGAAAAGTGATGGCTGGCATCTGCTTCCGATTACCTGATGACAGCGCAGTAACACACAACGTTTGGATGGCTCGATGACGCCACCACCCACATACAAAGCCGGCTGCGTCTGCAACCAGGGAACCCTCAGATTCCGACAGACCGCCAGACCAATCACCTCCTGCGACGCAGGATTGTCATAACGGCTGAGTACATCGAGGCGCAGAGATTTTCCTGTCATTTCGGCAAGGTCGCTGACCGCTAATGAAGCTGCCTCATCACCTACATTGCCGAAGCCGAATGAGCCACAGAGAGTCAGCCTGTACCGATCTTCTGGTGAATGCATGTGCGTCATAGAACCCAGAGCCCCATGATGATCAACAGGCTTGTCGCAAATGCGGCACTATCTATGCCAGGCATCCACACGCCATGTTTGTGTGCCGCCCACGCGAACGCGGGATACGCTAGAATGCTCGACGCAGCCACCCCAGCAACAATACCCGCGGTTCCCGCCATGGCACCCCCCACAGCCATGGCGGCCAACGTTACACCGGTACGGGTCCCTAGCACGACCATAAAACGGAAGGAGTCGCCCGTGGCAAGCAGGACGGGGCTCATCGTGGTTGCGATCACGGTTGCAATTGCCCCCATTGACAGCACTTGCACTATCCATCCGGCACCGTGATAGCGAGCGTCATACATCAGCGAGACTATTCGTTGCCCCCATGCGGCCAAAACGCAGAGCGCTGGAAGGGATACCACCATCAAGGCGATGCGGATCTTGGCGATCTGGCAACACAACTCATCATGCTTTCGATCAAGGAGGCGTGTGTACAAAGGAAATAATACTTTTGTGGATATTGCCTGGATTACCTGTACCGGCGCCTGCGAAAGCATGAGCGCCGTGGTATATACGCCTAACTGGGCGATGCTTGCAAAGTGGCCCAGTATGAGGCGATCCATCTGCCCACAAAGGAAGGTTAGCACCGTGCTGAAGAAGATCCACCGCCCAAAGCTGTATAGTTCCCGCACGGCCGATGGATCCCAGCACAGACGGTTTGCTGGGCCAGCGTGCACCGTATGGCTTAAGACGGATCTTGCACCGCTAGTCACAACGTTGGCTAACACCAGAGCCCAGACGGACGGAAACCACCATGCAAAGCCGACCATGGCCAATACGGAGAACCCTTGTCCCATCAGTTCATAGATTTGCAGTCGCCCCACGGCCATGTTACGGTTGAGAATGATCAGTGACGTGGACCTGAACCCTCCCGAAATGGCCGTCAGCCCGGCAATGGGAAGCATCCATACGAGTTGCGGTTCGGAGTAGAATACGGCCACCGGCCAAGCTAGAACACAGCAACACGTCCAGAGCGCGAAGCCGCGGATGACCTGTACTGTCCAAGCCGTATTGACGAATCTGGGGTCCTCTCCACGTTGGCCACGGATGATGCTGGGGCCGATGCCCACATCCGAGAACATCTGCAGGCCTTGGATCACCACGTTCACAATTGCCATTAGCCCGAACGCTTTGGGAAAAAGCAGTCGTGCAAGCACCAAGTTGCTAGCCAGCCGCAGGACCTGACTAGTACCGTATCCTAGAAGCGTCCACAGCGAGCCCCGGAGGGCTTGTGCCTTGAGCGATATGGCTTTGCTCCGTGGCGGTGTTGCCGTGCAACGAATCTCTGTATCTAGAGTGCTCACAGAACGAACTCCCCGCTAATGGAGGAATGGCATCCCAGATCAGGTACCACGATACACACAGAGGTCAGCATCCCAGCCCAAATGGTAGTGGGACGCAATCGATGTTGGTGCCTGTGAACGACTCCCTGCGTACAAGGCTTACCCTGCATGAGGTGTAACGATAGCATTCACGGTAACCTCGCGGCGAAGCGAACCTTTGCGTCGTCAGAGGCGAAGGGGCAGACACTGAGCAGCCGCCGCAGTGATAGATGAACCGGGTATCGCCGCGACCTTGCCATGAGCTCGCGTGCTGTAGTTTCCCGGGTTATTGCCACACATTCCCGGCAGCCACCGGTTGCAGAGTAATAGTCCAGAAACTTAAACTCGCTCCCACAGATAGCTTCGGAGAACTTGATCCAGACGGAAGGAATACTGTAAGCATCAGCCAAGATCAAACCATGCAGTGAACTCGATGCTATCGCTTCGCACTCGGTCAACTGGGTAATCACTTTCTGAACGCCAGTTCTGATGTCAATAATGTGTACATCGTCACTCCAACCTCTTACGAGATTAGTAACAAGCGGGTGACCGCGGTCTACATAGTGGGGAATCAGACCAAGGCGGTACTTCTGAAAAGTGGCTCGCCATTCAGGCCAGATGAAAGGAGTCAGCAAAGCAGGATCGCCGAGCACATCCGGACAGGGTATTCCACTTCTCTCCATTAGCGAAAGAGAGAGCTGCCCACGAAGAGCACATACCTCCTTGGGCGTTTCACGAACCGCATCAGACTTGCTGATGAAACCACTGCCCCACACCACAGTGTTCGCGTCCGCAGCACGCAGAATGCTGCCGACAGCACAGATTCGCTCTCGGTTTCTGATTAGCATCGACGGTGGCGAGCACTCAAGGTCCAGGCAGATAGGGCTCTTTCCAGAAAGCTCTCGAATAAGGAAGTAATTCAGTGCATCACCCCAATTGGCTGTGTCATAGCCCCAATACAATGGTTCATCACCGCTGCACAGCAACGACTTGACCAACCGCGGCGTACAGTGCCCATGCACCTTGCAGCCTCGCAGCATCGTTCGTAATCGTCGCAAGAGCGTCATCTCTCAACAGCCTCTCCGGACCTCTTCCGCTCGCCCTATCACCACTCCATCTCTTGCTTCCGCATTCGTGCGTTTGCAGAAAACGAAACCGCCAGATCAAAAGGAGTCCCTACGATGCAGATGGGCAGGTAAGCCGCAGCCTTCGTGAGTGGTAGCGATCGCAATCGGAGCAACCGTCGCATTGCGGCACCTCTGGGCAATACCCACCAGCCAGCTTGGCTTACGCGTTCATGGATCAGTTTTCTCGCCCATGCGGGATCGTGTTCGTTATTCTCACGGATCAAGTCACCTGCCCCACGTGCCCCAGTGTTCTTCCAGAGGTAATCGAAAAGGTAGGTGTTCATGGCACTGCCAATGGCCAATCGTCGCGAATGCCGGAAATTGCCTGCCCAACGCCTTTCGGCCTCATAGATCAGCGTTGCCTCGTCTACACGTGTGAGTACGGACGGATCATCTGGCTGCGTGAAGCCATTGGTAACGATCATTGCTTTGAGGAAGCCGTCCTCGCCTAGCAGACCTATGGGGAGCCAAATGCTTCGAAGAGTGCTGCCACGAGCGCAGTAGAGCCCTCCGGCAATACCGTGAACTGTGTCATGGGTCATCCGACTCGCCGCCAGTGAGATACGGTCCATGAACGATTTCCGCGGCTTGTAGGTCAAGTCCTTGACCAGCTTGGCGGCTGCCACCTTGAGCTGCGGCGACTGCTCCAGAACATCGAACAGCTTCCTTAACGTGTGCGGTTCGTGAAAGAGGACATCCGCATCCATCAGGTAGATGTAATCCGCCTCTGGATCCGCATACTCATGGACGTAATGGTTCCAGGCATTGCTCTTCCCTGCCTCGGCCAGCTCATGCACCTCAGTCTGCACATGGCCCCCGCCAAGAGTGGCTTTGGCATCACGAATCGCTTGCCGTGCGGCTTCCGCTGTGCTATCCGTGCAGCCGTTGGGAACACACACGACTTGGATCATCTCAACGTTGTCGGGCGGATGTGTCACGAGGCTTTGCGAGAAGAGGGATCCGATCGTCGCGCCGATTGAGTCGGCCTCATTCCATGCCAGGATGCCAATGCTAATCCTCATCAGAACACCATCGCCTGCAAAAGAGATTACGTGGCTTAGTGGCGTACGACCTTGACGACGCGGGCCGGTACCCCCACGGCGGTAGACCAGGCTGGCACATCAGTTACCACCACCGCTCCCGCTCCAATCTTCGCCCCGTCACCGACATGCACTGGCCCCAACACGCAACTATGGCAGCCAATCGCCACATGATCGCCAATTACCGGACCACCGGGTTTGGAGCCAGCACCAATGGTGCACACGTGGTGAATGGCGCAATCGGCGCCAATCGTCGCCCACGGGTAGACTTGGATTGGCCCCACGTGCGGGATTAGCATGCCCGGACCTATATCGGCTTGCGGATGCAGATTAATGTGCGTCACCAACGTAAACAGCTTCTTTACCACTGCCACTGCCATTCGCGGTCCAAACCAGAGAAAGCGGGGGCCGGCCTTTTGCAGCGATCGCTGAATTCGGTAGATCGTCAACGCCCAAAAACCTTCCGACGTCCAACCACTGTAACCCTGCTTCCTGAACCGAGCCAGATCCGCTTGCCACGCTCGCCACTGGCTGTTCCCGGCCCAAGCCTTGATTGTATCACCGTTGTATATCATTGCGTGCGTGCATGCCGAAGCCGGCGTGAATGTAGTCAATCACCGGCTGTGCCGTATACTGCAAATGCCAGTTTGTACGGTGCTGCTGCCGAGCCGGCGCCA
This sequence comes from Bacillota bacterium, assembly GCA_050261455.1. GTDB lineage: Bacteria > Planctomycetota > Phycisphaerae > Tepidisphaerales > Tepidisphaeraceae > JAPLNB01. The sequence goes on along the minus strand of JBLNDH010000276.1, from coordinate 3,839 downwards.
AGAACGCCACCATGGTTCCGACGCTGCCAACCGATGCATTGTATGAACCGATGTCACGGCTCGGATCAGGATACGACACTACCGTTGCACTACTCGTGGCTTCTACATCTCGTTGCCAGTCATCGAACAATACATTGGTATCAGCAATCTTGAACCAAGCCACCTGATCGCCCGCAGAACTGTATTGATTCCCCGAGAAAGCACTCTGCATCAGGGACGTGGGGCCGTGGTCGATGATCAACGCGCCACGCACAGCTTGAAAGTAGTTATTGCGGACAACAAGGTTATTCAGGGCATAGCGGCCAGTTCCGCCGGGGACCAACGACGAGGAAATCACCAGATTCTTTGCCCAGCCATAGACCACATTGTCGCTGATCGTCAGATTATTGATGCCAACACTTGGGAAATTCACGTCAGCGGGCTTCACCATAATCGCATGGCCGACGGATTGTGAATCGCCAACGAAAAGATTGTTTGAGAAGGTTGATTGGCCGTTAGGATCGAGATTCTGGATGCCCACCCCGAAACCGCGTGGTGCGCCGTCAATTGTTCCGCTGCCGAGAAAGACATTGCTCTCAATCTTGGTCAGCACGCCTCCTGGAACAGGGACGTCGCCATTGCCAACGGTCAGATGGATGGGATTGCGGAGGAAGAGATTGCCCGTGATCTCGCCACCAGAACGGGCTTGCATACCGTGGCTAGAAGCGTTGGCGATGATGTTACCGCGTACAATGATCCGTCCCTTACAATTAGCCTGCATGTAGATGTTGTGGTTGAAAATGGTTGCCTTGCCCCCCTCCACCTTCTCGTTCCAACCGTTGTGATCGAAGAGATTCCCTTCCAAAAGGATGCCGTCGGCACCTGAGATGAACGTGCCTTGGGAGTGCGAGCCTATCGAATAGGCATCGACGACGACGTTTCGGCGGATAGAAAGGTTGGAGATGGGCCCTGAGTACGCTTGGAAAACCACGTTGTCTTTGTAGGAGTCAATCAGGCAATCCTCAACCAGCAGATTGCTGCCGCCAAGCCAACGGATGCCGGTCGGAGAGGTCGCGGCGGCCTCCAAGTCAAAATCGGGAGAATCGGGATCGCGTACGCCGGCGTAAAAGTGAAGGCCGATTATGGCGACGTTATTGGTTACCTTGATGCTGGTGATGCCGTCTCCGGTCGTCTTGATCAGAGGCCGAGCACCGGTACCGTAGCTGGATAGCACCAATGGTTCAGTGGGAGAACGGCCGCCTTTGGCCGATCCGAGCCCATTCGACTCGCTCCATGTGTCACCTGCCCTAAGTAATAGCCAATCCGGCATCCCATCCCGAATTAGGCTCTTGCCCTTCGCGATCGTCTTCACCGGCTTATCCGGCGATGTCCCGAGGTTCGCATCGTCTCCCTCCGAGCTGCTGACATAGATAATCAGCGAGTCCTCGCTCGGCACAATTGTAGTCCAACCTTCTGCGTCTACCGTCGCATTGGCCAGCGTCGTCGCATTGAACACCGGGCTGAAGGAAGGCCCTGCGGAGTTCTCCGCCCGCACGCGGTAGTAGTACCGTGTGGCCGGGTGGATGCCGGTCGCGTCGTACCGAGTGGTATTGGCCGCATCGCTATAGCTGGTGGTGTTGGCTGCCAGCGTGGCGATCGTGGTGAAAGCCAGACCGTCCGTGGACCGCTCGATTACGAAGCGATCTTCGTTATTGGAATTGTCCACCCAGGTCAAATCGATCCGGGCGGCCGAGAAGGGGGTGGCTGATCCGAGGTCGGGGGCAGCGGGCCTCACCTGCATCGTCGTAGCATACACCTGACCACTGTATGTAGAGCTGCCGACTGCATTTAACGCGCACACTCGGTAAGTATATTTCGTATGCTCGGTAAGACCGCTGTCGGAATAGCTGGTACTGTTGGCCGGCAGCGAGGCGATCTGCTGCCAAGTGCCGCCGGAACTGGGCTTGCGCTCGATCTCGTAGCCGGTCTCGTTGGTTGCGTTATCTTTCCAACTCAATTCGATTTCGCTGCTGCTAACGACTGCACTAGTTAGGTTGGTCGGCCCCACGGGGAGCTTGGCTGCCATCGTAACCGTGCCCACAATGGTGTACTGAGTTGTCGGGCCAGTGATGCCCCCTGTAGTGCTGCTGGCTGACCGTACCACACTGGTCTGCAATGGGTTAACACCTGTATCGCCTACCCATCGAAAATCGCTACCAGAAAAAGCCGTCCGCTGGTCGTTGATACTTATCATCAAGCGTCTTATCGATGGCCAGTTGCCAATAACGTCAAGACGGTCGGTGCTCTCCACCCCCCTGGCAGTAACGCTCCGCAACCCAGCATATCCCGCCAAAAGCCGCAATGCCACGCGATCGGCACCCAAACCGGCCTTGATCTGGATACACTTCACCTTATAGCGATCATACTTCGAGAGCCTGCCATTGTTGTTTACCAGAATGGCTCCGCGAGCCTTCCCATCATCCCGGATCTGAATGTAATCGGCCTCGCTGGTCCCATTGACCCGCAATACGCCATTGTTCAGCGATACAGACAGCAAGCGACGATCCTCCAATGACTCGCACATCGAAGTCGTCGTGTGGTTCCGCAGTCCAAGAGATTTCGCAGATCGCTTGCCATTCAGCATACCCCATCCTCTGTAGATCGCCCATTTTTGCACGCTGGGATCGGATCTACGATATGAACCTGAGAATAGGCAAGCGGATTTTCCAGATTTCTTTTCAGCTATCTGCACGTTCTGCAGATTATTGGTACCACCCCACAGCCTGGCTTGTGTTATGCCGTTACGCGGCGTCGTTGCCGCAATCCGACTCCCGCCAAACAAAACCAGCGCACTGATCCCCCAGATCACATAAGATAGACGGATCGCGGACGACGCAGTATGTGATGGCGTGAAGACAATGGTTTTGGGAATTGCTCGAGGCATGCGTGAACGAGTGTTGTGCGATCACCGAGGCAGCAACACTCGCGAATTCTGCATCACAGTGCCGGACTGCACGCCGGCAGAGTCAAAGCTCCGCCCCCTTCGACTGCGCTGATGCGCATCCAAGTCGAAAACAAGCCTGCGAGCCCCAGCTTGGACTATCAGTGCTTGCTCTATTAGTCGCGAAGCACCCATCGATTTTTGAGCTGATCGCTCTGGCAAACACGTCAACCCGCAAAGCTGATCGGCCTTTTAGGCATTTGGCTTTGACTGCATCATGCAATTCGCGAAATTGGCTTGACCTTGGGCTAACTCGCGAAGTACTCGACTAACGAAAACACCTCGACCAGCCAATGCTCGGCCGAAGAAGACACGCATACAGCACTGCAAGGGTAACTCTCCAGCGCTCTGCCCGTCGGGGGGCCATCCTACTCTGCTTTGTGCACAGTTCAAGTACGACTTCCCGGACGCAGCATGTGAGTATGCAAGCCGCAGTGTGTTTCGCAATGGAGATTGCGTACACACTCCGGGCCCCACATCGTGAACTGAACAGGGTAGCTCGACCCACAGCCCATTACCAGGTTGGCAACCATCTGTATGGCAATACAGTCCGTAGAGCACACATAGCCATCCAGATGATTCTCTAACCTACAGTGGGTTCATACCTTGATACTAAGTGGAATGCCCTTTCGGCCGATGCTCCTTCAATGGGGCTATCGCGTGAGGCCCCGACCGTTACGAATTGGCTGCATTCTGAGTCAACCCAATGGATGGCATCATGAGGTAAAGCCATGGACATCACAGTCATCGGATGCGGATACGTCGGTCTGGTCACCGCCACCTGTCTGGCCAGCATTGGCCACACCGTGCGGGGGGTGGAGAAGGATCCCAAACGCCTCGCCGCTTTGCGTGAGGGGCA
>JBLNDH010000275.1:0-4068 GCA_050261455.1 Bacillota bacterium | reverse complement strand
AGGCCGCGCTGAAGGGTGATGCGGGTTATCAGATTCGAGACCCGGCGGCGGCTGGCCAGGTAGGCGAAAACCATAAACCCTTGCGGGAACTCGCGTAGAAAACGAAGACGCCGCCGAGGTCTCTCGACGGCGTTTTCTGCTAACCCTGGAGCCGGTCACGTTTGTAACCGGCCCGAAAGTAGCGGGGGGAGGATTCGAACCTCCGACCTCCGGGTTATGAGCCCGACGAGCTACCAGGCTGCTCTACCCCGCGATCATTGGATTACATTCTAGCGCTCTGAGGGCTGGCGTCAAGGTGTGTTTAAGCTCAATTCTTGGAAGATGTTAAAAATAGCCGAGTGGCAGTGGGCCAATACGCGCGGGGGAAACACCGGGAAACCGGGGCAAACCCGCTGGGGACCGTCGCCGATCCACTGGCGATCCACCGGCAACCACCTACGGCCGCAATTGCAGGCCCAGGGTGCTGGCGGGCTCGTCGAAGACGATCCAGTCGAACGGGCCTTCGGTGAGCTGGCCGATGTCGGGGAGAAGCCCTTCGGTCACCTTGGCGCTGGCGGCCAGGAAGTTCATGCCGAGGACGCCATCGAGGGTGATCTGCTGCTTGGTGGCCGGGTCCTCGACGGTGATATCGCAAACCAGCACCGGGGCGGGACGATAAATCAGGGGGTCGCGCTCATTGGTGGGAATGCGGAGTTCGTCGAGGTAGAAGCCGGCCGATTTGCGCTGGCCACCGATCCCCCCTACCGTCAGGGTGAACTGTTTGGCCACGGGGACGCCGTCGAGGATGGGATTGGCGGTGCCTTCGGTGCCGGGGCGATAGCGGATCCCAACGGCGGCGGCTTGCCTGGTAGAGAGGAGCGACGCGGCGGCGCCGGTGTCGAGGAGCCAACTGCCTTGGGAGGTCTTGCCGTTGTGGACGATGGTAATGCCGGAAGACCCGGCGGGTTTGCCGGCAAGCGTTGGGTCGGGGCCGATGAAGGGGTTGCGGGCAAGGGTTGGGCCCGGGGCGCCGGCGGGGGTAATGCGGGTGAAGCGGGCGAAGGAGACGTAAGTGAGTTTCACGTGACGATTGACGGGCGGGATGCCGGGGTCGCGTTTGAGCTGGTTGGGGTTGAAGCGTGTGCCGGGCTTGTAGAGATAGGCCCGCATGGTGTCATCGAAACCATTGACGGGCTTAGGGTCGATGACGGCGACCTTGCCGATCATGATGGGCATACCGGCCACATCGAGCCCCCCTACCATCATTTCCAGGAGCCCCCCACCGCCAAGCGGGCCCACTTGGGCGCGGATCGGGCCGGCCTGTTGCGTGTAGTCGCGCGCAGGATCGTCAGTGTTGGTGCCGGGATGAAACGCAGCCAGGGAGAAGTAAAGCGGATCGGAGACATGGAAGTTGTCGCCGCCGGCCACGCCAACGTCGTGGAAGACGATGGGGGCGTTGTTGGCGGCAGCCTTGGCAATTCTCAGGGATTGGGCGGTATTGGCGCTGAGCACAACGCCGCTGGCGCCGGTGTCGAGAAAGGCCTGGACGTTGAAGGTCTGCTTCGGCTTGGTATCGGGATCGATCAGTTGGAGCAAGGCGTTCTGATCGGCCTTGCCGGTAAGGGGCGGCTGGTTCGGACCCCGGCGGATAAGGAGATTGATGCGCGGCTGATCGAGGGCGGCGGGTTGAACGCCTTGGATGTCGACGGCCTGGGCGGAGAGGACGAAGAGGAGGAGAAGTAACGGGGTGAGGGAGTAACGGGGTGACGGGGTGGATCGCATAGAGCAGGCACCTCCCTTTTTGATATCGGTCAATGAACCACGAAGGGCCACGAAGCCACACGAAGGCTGGGGCGGATTTGAGTATACTGCGGATGAAGGAATAAGCCCACAAATCTCCACAAATGCAGAGAACGGCCCAAGGCTCTTCAGTCCTCCCGCAATTCACCCTTCACGCCGGGTTCAGAGCGAAGCGATGACCCGGATCTCCTTCCTCTTCCTCCGCCCCATCTTCCCCTTGTGCCTCGCCTTCGCGCACCTCACCTCCCGACCCATAACCCCTCGACTGCGTACAAGCCCAGGGATTTATCCCTGGGTCTATTTCATCCATCCGCCAACCTTCCAACCGACACCCTCTCACCCCAATTCCTGCTCACGATCCAAGCACCCCACAATCTCCCATCCCCTTTACCATCCCTCGTTTATCTGCGACAATCTCTCTGGGTGCATCTCGGATTGTTTACATGACCAAAGAATCCACCAAGGCTCGTCCACACTCCAAACCCTATCCCCTTCTCGACACTCGCGTCCTCTGCTGCGACAACCTTGAGCAACTCCGCACCCTCAAACCCACGAACCCCTTCTACCACTGCGACTGGCACGGGCAGTCAGCAGACACCATGGCAATAATGATTCGGCGCCTTTGGGAAGGATCTATGCAATGGACAAGCTCACTCGCGTGATCGAGGCCACGCAGTCTAAATTGGATGGCCTACGAAAACGTTCCCTGAAAGAAACGCCAACACGAGCCATAATCATCGATCCATTGCTTGAGGCTCTGGGATGGGACGTGCGGGACCCGGATGAGGTGCAGTTGGAATACCCGACGGTAGATGGGAAATCGGTGGATTATGCCCTCCTCATCAATCAGAAGCCCGTCTTGCTCGTTGAGGCCAAACCTCTCGACGACCCCCTCAATGACGTCAAAGGCATCACGCAAGTCGTCGGCTATGCTGCCAACGATGGTATCGTATGGTGCATCCTCACAAACGGCATCGTCTGGAAGGTCTACCGCAGCATCGAGGAGTGTCCCGCGCCAAACAAGCTGATGTTCGAGGTGTCACTTGACTCGCGGGATGGCAACCCCCTGCCGATAGAGCAAATTGCCCGCCAGATGTGGCGTTTCTCCCGCGACGAAATAGCGAAGGGCACTCTCGACGCAATCGGGGAGCAGACGTTTGCCGACGGCAAGGTGCGAAAGGCACTCGATGCAATCATGCGTGACGCGCCGCGTGCCCTGCTGAACCTTGTCCGGGCCAGCAGCGATGACGGGCAGTTGACTCCCCGCCAGATCAAGGAGAGCCTTGCACGGATATGGATGGAGAATATCGCTGCAACAGGCCAGCACACCGCCAGCCCGACAAGCAAGGCGGGCACCACGAAACAAGGGACATCCGCAAGAAGTCGAGCCGCCAGCAAAGCGTGGGCAACCCGAAGAGCGAAGGCAACGCGCACATGGACGCCATATGACGAATCGCATCATACAGCGGGCAAGCCGCAAGAGGTCTTGGAACTCTATCGAGCCATTGACCGCCTCTGTCTCTCCCTGAAGCCCGGTGAAATCGAACGCCGCTGCGTCGCAATGACAATCAACTACCTTTGCGCGAAAAGGATTTTTTGCTGTCTGGAACTTCAAAAAGGTGGCATACAGGTGTACCTGAAACTGAAGTACGGTCATCTGCAGAACCCGCCATCATTCGCTCGCGACGTATCAGCCATTGGTCACTACGGAGTGGGAGGTTTGCAGCTTACCATTAGCAACATGGCCCAATTAGGCGACATCGTTCCGCTGATTCGCAGTTCCCTCGAAGGCCAATTAGTGCCAGTTCGCTGACCCGGATCCTGCGCCATACTTGCACGTGGTGGGTGTACTCACCCGCTCGAAGTAGCCGATCTCCCCGCCAGAATCCCTGGCTTGTCACTTTCCCTAATTTTTCCCGAACAAACCTCCGCCCCCATCGTATATACCGATAGCGGCTTGTCCGCTCGTCTCCATTCGTTCGGCGGCGGTTCTTTTAAAAGTGAATACGCCCCGGCGTGAAAAAATCGCGCCGCCAAATGTGTCCGGAATCCGTTCCCCCGGCTACCCTCTCGCCCAACTCTCGGCCCGCCCCACTCTTCGGCCAGTTCCCTCCTTCGCCCCCCTTCGCCAGAGTGTGTGCTCGGCGTAGGCCCCGGGTGGTTCCAGGGTGGTCGGCGGTGGTCGGCGGTGGTCGGCGGTGGATCGGCCATGGGTCCCTTGTGGTTCGTCAGTCTTCCCTTGCCGAGCCCCCCTTCGTCCACAAATCGACCCGGGCCGTCCTTGGCCCG
>JBLNDH010000274.1:0-5520 GCA_050261455.1 Bacillota bacterium | reverse complement strand
ATCGAGTCCTCCGAAGCGGTTCCGGTTCAAGTTGATGGGGAGGCGGCGGGGTTCACGCCGTTGGAGATCGACTTGCTTCCGGGGCGTATCCCCTTTATCGTGCCGACGCGATATGAATGACTTGCTTCAACTGGATCGTTCTCCCCTGTTCGTAATTGCCGGGCCTTGCGTAATGGAATCGCCCGAATTGTGCCTGTCGGTGGCGCGACATCTGAAGGATGTGTGCCAGCGGCTGGGGCTGGCCTACATCTTCAAGGCCAGCTTCGACAAAGCCAATCGCTCGAGCGTTTCCGGATATCGCGGGCCAGGGTTGAAAGATGGACTGGCGATCCTCCGCCGCGTGAAGAGCGAGATGGGGGTGCCAGTGTTGACGGATATCCATGAGGCACACCAGGCGGCCGAGGTGGGCAAAGTCGTAGATGTGATCCAGATCCCGGCGTTCCTGGCGCGACAGACGGATCTGCTCGTGGCGGCGGCGAAGACGGGGCGAGTGGTGAATGTGAAGAAGGGACAATTCATGTCGCCGCAGGAGATGGGCAATGCCGTGGAGAAGGTGCGGTCCTGCGGCAACCAGCAGGTGATGCTCACCGAACGCGGCACGTTCTTCGGGTATAACCGGCTGGTCAATGATTTCACGGGAATCGCAGTCATGGAAGGGTTTGGCTGCCCCGTTGTGTTTGATGCGACGCATTCGACACAGCAGCCGGGGGGATTGGGGAATGCCAGCGGCGGCAATCCGAAGTACACGCCGATGCTGGCGCGAGCGGCGGTGGCAGCCGGCGTCGATGGGCTGTTCCTCGAATGCCATCCTGAACCAACCAAGGCCAAGAGCGATGCTGCCAGCATGATCGCGTTGGACACGGTGGAAACGCTGCTGCGAGAGGCCAAGCAGATCGCGGAACTGCGGCGGGGATGGGAATCGTAAATAGGGCCCACGAATCTCCACGAATAAGCACGAATCAGAGGAAACATTCGTGTGAATTCGTGGAGATTCGTGGGGAAAACCATGGCGCGCGATAAGCTGAGTCATGTCGATTCTCGGGGGCGGGCAAAGATGGTGGATGTGTCGGATAAGCCGGTGACCACGCGGGAGGCGATCGCGGAGGGATGCATTGCGTTGCAAGCGGGGACGCTGCGGGCCATTGTCGAAGGGCAGGTGCCGAAGGGGGAGGTGCTGGCGGTGGCGCGGGTGGCGGGGATCATGGCGGCCAAGCGATGTGGGGAGTTGATTCCATTGTGTCATCCACTGCCGGTAGAAAGCGTGGAGGTCGAGTTTGATCTGCCGCGAGTGAAGGCGAATGCGAAGGGACTGGTGCGGCTGGGGATCAGGGCAATCGCGCGTATCGCGGCAAAGACGGGGGTGGAGATGGAATCGCTGACCGCGGTTTCCGTGGCGGCGTTGACGATTTATGACATGTGCAAAGCCATCGATCGGGCGATGGTCATCTCAGAGATTCGGCTGGTGAAGAAAACGGGCGGGACGAAGAAAGCGGCCAGGTAGTCTGATAACACTGGGGATACTGGAACCCGCGGCGGCGCCGTGGGCGTTATCAGCGAAACGAACATTTACAGTAGTTTCGGATTCCGTGTAGCGGGCGCTCGCTACCACGTAGCACGGACATCTTGCCCGTGCGTGATCGTGGCATTGGGCGGCTCGCCCATGCATTCAAGAAAAGCCCCGCGCAGCGGGGCGGTAAGCGGTTGCCCGATCGCTACACTGACTCAACAACCGCTTTAGGCAACCTAACGTATAAAATGTTCTATAATTAGTATTAAACATTGACACTACCAGCCATAGTGGGACATGTCGGGGGGCAGCTACGATCTGGCTTACCTGCCGTCGGCCAATCCCCCGATGTTTAGTAAGCGGTAAATCCATTTGCGAATCAGTGAATTGACTCAGCTGGCTCAGCCATTATATACCTAACGCAGTGCAAACGTTAGGAAAATGTTATGAGGCTGGTTTCCTGTCAGGGTGGGGAACTGCAAGTCCTTTCTTCGGAGGCGGTTGTCGCCAAAAGAGGGAACGTTTTCACCACGGGTTTACAGGCCGTGGATGAGTTGGCACCGGGTGGGGCTTTTTCTTATGGGGCGATTCATGAGCTGCTCTCCGAGCCGGGTGAGGGGCTGCCATTGTTCGTGGCGACGATGCTGGCGAGGGCGGCCCGCGGCTCACGGAATGAAGCGGTGGTCTGGTCGGATCCACAAGGCAAATCCGGGGGAGTGTACCCCCCTGCTTTGGCGGCGGCGGGAATTCCGCTCGAGCGATTGTTTCTCCTGCATCCCAAGGCAAGGGCGGAAGAGGTCTGGGCGGTGGCGGAGTGTTTGCGATGCCCGGGGGTGCACGCAACGGTGGCCCATCTGGGAAAACTGTCGCGAATCGAAGCGAGGCGGTTGCAACTGGCGGCGGAAATGGGCGGAGGAGTGGGGATTTTGCTTCGGCCAAGCGGATCGATGAGCGAGGAGTATGCCGCGGCGACGCGGTGGGTGGTAAGGCGTATGCCGGGGGAACGTACTGTGCAACGGTGGAAGTTGCATTTGATTCACGGCCATGGAGGGCGAGTTGGACAGAGCGTCATCCTGGAGGCGGGCCATGAGACAAATCATGTGCGTGCATTTGCGGCAGTGGTCGATCGATCGATTCCGGCGACGGACGGCGCAGGGATGCGAAGGTTGGCCTGAGCCTCTGGTGCTGATTGAGACGATCGGAACGCGGCAGGTGGTAAGGGTTGTGTCGGATGAAGCGCGGGCCTGCGGAGTACGGGCCGGGATGATGCTGGCGCAGGCCAGGGCACTGTGTCCGGCGGTTGTGCAGGGGCCTTTTACGCCAGAGAAGGATTTGCAGGGATTGGAGGGATTAGCGCGATGGATGATGCGGTTCAGCCCGGTAGTGGCGATATTCGGAGATGCCGATGGCTTACTCCTCACGAAAGAGTCGGTACAAAGCAGTGAAAAGAGCCGGGGCGTCGCTTCGCTCCGCACCCGGCGTGGGGCGGATGAGACGAGTAGCGCCGGACAGACACGCGGGCGGGCTGCCACGTATTTGTCAGCGGTTTTTGTTGATGTAACCGGATGCGAGCGGGTGTTCGGGGGGCTGGCGAATTTGATCGAGCAGGTGGATCAGGCAATGCGAATGATGCGTCTGCGGGCAAGAGTCGCGGTGGCGCCGACGCCCGGGGCGGCGTGGGCGGTGGCGCTGACGGGGAGGGAGAACGGGCGAATCATCCGAGACGATGAGATCGCCAGGGCCATTGCGCCGCTGCCGACGATCGCATTGCGAATCGATCGAGAGATAGCGACGTCGCTGTATCACCTGGGCATCGAGACGATCGGGCAGCTGATGCAGTTGCCGCGGGAGTCGTTATCGGCGCGGTTTGGGCCGATGCTGCTCAAGCGGATCGATCAGGCGTTGGGGAAGATCTCCGAGCCATTGATACCGCTGACGTACCAGTCGCCCATCGAGGCGGGAATCGAATTCGATGGCGTGGTGGATTCGCTGGAGGCCATCTGGAGGGTCTTCAAGAGCCTCATCGAGCAGGTGATCAAGGAACTGGCCCGGCGCGGGTGCGGGGCAAGGAGGCTCGAGTTGGAGTTTTTACGCTCGGACGCACCGGCGATTCACAAGACGATTCTCCTCTCCCGACCATCACGGGATGCGGCGGGGTTATTCAATCTGATGCGGTGCGCGCTGGAGGGAATGGAGGGAGAGGCACAGCGACAGAGCGACGGAGCGACAAAGCGACGACGGGGGAAAAGCACACTGGCAAGGATGGCGGTGGATTGCGAGAGCATGATCCCGGCGGGGTTTGTGGGGATTCGTGTGAGGGTGCCGGTGTTTGAAAGGGTTTCGGATGAGCAGATTCAGTTCATGGAGCAGGAAGAGCACGGGGGACGGCTGGAGTTGGATCATTTGATTGAACGATTGGTGCTTCGGCTGGGGGAAGAGGGCATTGTGCAGGCGCGATTGGTGGAATCGTATGTGCCGGAAAAGGCATATACGTTGGTTCGACAGGAAACATGGGCGGGCCACCCATGCCGCGAAGTGATGATGCCCCGAATTCGGCCACTCTACCTTTTGAAATGCCCGGTGGAGATCGGGGTGATGGTTTCTCCATCGCATGATCGGGATGGCCGGCCGATTTCGTTTACGCACGAGGGCCAAGTGCACCGGGTTATGCATGCGATTGGCCCGGAACGCATCGCCGGGCAATGGTGGGAAGGACACAACAAAACGCGGGATTACTTTGTCGTGGAGGATGAGAATGGGCAAAGGTCGTGGATTTTTCGCGTGAGAGAAACGGGAAAGTGGTATTTGCAGGGGGAGTTTGAGTAAACGATGAAGGCAGAACGAGGAACGATGAACACTTGCATTGTCCATCGTTCATCATTCCTCGTTCATCGTTCTCTTCCATGCCTGAACACTCGAATCCCAAGTTACGACAGCCCCCGAAGGCGCCGCTGCTGCCTAGCGATGAGACTGCGGGCGACTATGCGGAACTGGAGGTGGCCAGCAACTTCTCCTTTCTGCGGGGGGCGTCGCATCCGGATGAATTGGTGTATCGGGCGGCGGAACTGGGGTACCGGGCGATTGCGATCACGGATGTGAACAGCGTGGCCGGCGTGGTACGGGCACATGATGCAGCCAGGCAGGTGGCGGAACAGGGAGGTACGCCACCGAAGCTGATCATTGGAACGCGGCTGTGTCTGGAGGATGGGTTGGAACTGCTGGCCTGGGCGACGGATCGAGCAGCCTACGGGCGATTGTGCCGATTGCTGACGATCGGCAAGCGGCGGGCGGCCAAGGGGGAATGTGCGATCGGGGTGGAGGATTTTATCCAGTACAGCGAGGGGATGCTGGCGGCGGTTGTATGCTCAAGAGAGGCACGAAGGCACGGAGGCACGGAGGCACGAAGTGGAGAGGAAGTTGAGGATAAGTTGCGAGTCCTTCGCGAGGCTTTGGGCCATCGGCTTTCGCTGGCAAGCAGTTGCGTTTATGGCGGAGATGATGCGGGGCGGATGGCGGAGTTGATTCGGCTCAGTCGCAAGTCGGGCATTCCGCTACTGGCGACGAATAGCGTGCATTACCACGTTCCCGAGCGGCGACAATTGCAGGATGTGCTGACGTGCATTCGGCATGGGTGCACAATCCAGGAGGCGGGGTTTCGGCTGTTCCCCAATGGCGAGCGGTATTTGAAATCGCCAGGGCAGATGCAACGGCTGTTTGCGGATTATCCGCAGGCGATTCGCCGAGGGTTGGAGATCGCCGAGCAATGCACGTTCAGCCTGAATGAGCTGCGCTATGAGTATCCCAATGAGCTGGTGCCAACGGGAATGTCGGCGATTGCGTATCTAGCGGAATTGACTTGGCATGGGGCGGCCGAGCGATATCCGCAGGGGATTCCGGAGAAAGTCCGCAAGCTCATTGAGCATGAGCTGGTGTTGATCGAGCAGCTCAAGTACGAGGCGTATTTTCTGACGGTGTACGATCTGGTGACTTTCGCCCGCTCGCGGGGGATCCTC
>JBLNDH010000273.1:0-22858 GCA_050261455.1 Bacillota bacterium | reverse complement strand
AGCACCTGTACGCGATGGAACAGCGCCCGATCCACCAGCTTCGGATGCTGCCCTGGGTGCCAGTCGCCCCGGTAGAAGACCTCGCCGATGTACGAGCGGTCCGTCAGGATGCTGTAGAGCTTGCTACGGGGGAACCGGGGCGTGCTGGCGGTGTAGTACGTGCCTTCCTGGTGCAGCGCCTCCTGAAGCGAATCCAGCGTGTGGTTGTGGAAGGCGTGCAGCTCGTAGACTCGCTTCACCCTGGGGGCGTATTCCGGGTGCAGCTCGATCAGACCCCGCTTATCGGCGCGGATGTTGCGGTAGCCGTACGGGGCCTTGCAGGCGAACAGCCCGCTCTCCACCCGACGCTCGTGGCCCGCCTTCACGTCCACGCTCTGCTGCTCAGTGTAGAACGCCGCCATGTTCGCCAGCGTGCGCCGCATCATCCGACCGGCCGGATCGTTCTCGGTCGGCTGGGTGACGGAGATCAGCTTCACGCCGTGCTCGGCCTCCAGGCGCTCCAGGTCCACGTAGTCGAAGAGATTGCGGGCAGCGCGGTCGATCTTCATGACCAGAATGCCATCCAGCTTGTGGGCCTGTTTTCTGGCGAACGCCAGCATCTCCTTGAAGGTCTTGCGTTCGATGGCCTTGCTGGCGGTCTCGGCGACCATGTACTCCTGGATGATCTCGCCCTGTTGACGGGCGGCGTACTCGCGCAGACGGTCGCGCTGGATCTCCAGGCTCCAGCCCTCCTCTTTTTGTTCGCGCGAGGAGACACGGGCGAAAGCGATGAAGCGTTTGGTCATGGGGATGCCCTCACAGCAGGTCGGCGAGCTTAGTGACGTTCATGATGATTTCAAGCACGTCGTCCATATTCAGCGTCGCCCGGTAGTACGGCTGCCAGGTGCGCCAGGTGTAGTCCATCAGCTCCTGGGTGATCCAGCGCGGAGCGCCTTCCGGCACGAAGACCTGCACGCCGTATTGCTCCGGCGTAATAGCGGGCTTGTGCGTTTCGGCCACGGCCGCAGCACGACGCGATTCCTCAGTCACGATCGAAGTTGTTGATTCAGGGTGTTGGTTCATGCATGCCGGACGGGTCCTCCATTCGGGGCCAGGCTTGTGCTCACGCCGCTCCACGCGACGCATCGGCACGTGCCGTTAAACCACATGTCAAAGGCGTAAACCAGGGGTCAATAGGGCTATCTGCGGTTCGCCCAAGGAGTTCATCCCGCCCATTCTGGCGTCCGACCTGATGGCCGAATATGCTATAGCCGCAGGGACGATCGCAACATACGTCGATCGCGGGCCGCATGTATCTGCCCGCGCGCGTAATTGGCGTACTTTGGGAAGAAGGGATACATGGCCAAGCGCAGCGGCAACGCGCAGGACAAACCCGGCAGCAACGGCAACGGCGGCATCGCGGCGTTGACGAGGGAGTTGTTCCAAGCGGCCATCACGCTGCGCGGCTCCATCGAGCCGGCCGACTATAAACGCTACGTCCTGCCGATCATCTTCCTGAGATTTTTATCGTTGCGGTACGAGCGCCGCCGGGCCGAACTTGAGGCCCTGATCGCCGACCCCAAGAGCGAGTACCACACCCCCAACCCCAAGATCGCCAAGCAGATTCTCCAGGACCCCGACGAATACCGTGCCGGTGGTGCCTTCGTGGTGCCGGAAGACGCCCGCTGGGACAACATCGTCAAGCAGGCTCAGGCTGCCGACATCAAGACCAAGCTGGACGACATCCTCGAACTGCTGGAGAAGACCTATCCCGACAAGCTGCGCGGCCTGCTGCCCCGAATCTACGGTGGCTCCAACCTCGACGCCGATGGCCTGCGCGGGCTGATCAACCTGTTTTCCAAGGACATCTTCAAGCAGGACCACGGCGGCGAAGACCTGATCGGGCGCGTCTATGAATACTTCATCGGGGAGTTCGCCAACTCCGAAGGCAAGCGCGGTGGCGAGTATTTCACGCCGGCCTCGATCGTCCGCACCTTGGTGGCCATGCTCGAACCCACGCAGGGCGTGGTGTTCGACCCGTGCTGTGGATCGGGCGGGATGTTCGTGCAGTCGGACCTGTTCACGAAACACAACCGCCAGTTGTCGTTCGTGGGCCAGGAATCCAAGGACTTCACGTACCGCCTGTGCCGGATGAACCTTTTTATCCACGGCATTGACGGCAAGATCGGCCTGGGCAACAGCTACCTCGACGACCAGCAGGCCACGGTCAAGGCCGACTATGTTCTGGCCAACCCACCCTTCAACGACGGGGCCAAGGGCGACAGCGGCTGGGGGGCCGACCGCGTTCCCGACAAGGACCCGCGCCTGACTATCGGCGGTCAGAAGATCACCCTCTCCCCCCGCAACGCCAACACGATGTGGATCGCCCACTTCCTGTATCACCTCAAGGAAGGCGGCACCGCTGGGTTCGTCATGGCCACGGGCGAGTTGTCCAACAGCGAAACCGCCCGCCTGGAAACCCGCAAGATTCTGGTCGAATCCGATAGCGTGGATTGCATCGTCCAGTTGACCGGCCAGCTTTTCGCCAACACCCAGATTCCCTGCGCCCTCTGGTTTCTGTCCAAGAACCGAGGCGGTGGCGGCGGCTTCCGCAAGCGCAAAGGTGAAATCCTGTTCATTGACGGCCGGCGGCTTGGCGTGCTGATCCCCGGCTCTCGCAAGCAGAAACAACTGTCGGAGGAGGAAGTCGAGAAGATCGCCGCCGTCTATCGCCAGTTCAAACGCAAGGGCATACCCGACGAAGTTCCGGGCTTCTGCAAGGCCGCCACGCTGGAGGAAGTCCGGCAGCACAACTACGCCCTCACCCCCGGCCGCTACGTCGGCGCGCCCGATGGCGACGATGAGGACGAGCCGTTCGAGGAGAAACTGCCTCGCCTGACGGCGCTCATCAAAGAGCAGATGAAGCAGGCGGCTACCTTAGACCGAGCCATCGTTGGGGTGCTGGGAGAGGTGGCCAATGGGTAAGTGGGAAGAGGCACAGGTCATCGACCTTCAGCAACGAGGCTGGCTTCTCGTTGAGGATGGAAACCACGGAGAGTACCGCCCGCGCCCGGATGAGTTTGGCCAAGGTGAATGGGCATTTATCCGCGCTGCGGACATGGACGGGGGACATGTGTTATTTGAAAGCGCCGGGAAAATCAACAGCGTTGCTAGGCAGAGGATCACCAAAGGAATTGGGGCTGGCGGCGACGTACTCTTGTCACATAAGGGAACAGTTGGCAAACTTGCTCTCGTACCGCTCGATGCCCCGCGCTTCGTGTGTTCGCCCCAAACGACGTTTTGGAGGGTGCTCAGTTGTGATAACCTCGATCGTCGTTTCCTCTACTATTACATGTGCTCGGATGATTTTCGAGAACAGTTGGACTCGCGCAAGGGCGAGACCGACATGGCGGACTACGTCAGTTTGACCGCACAGCGCGAGTTGCGAATACGGTTCCCTGCAATAGAGGAGCAGCGAGAGATTGCCCGCATCCTTGGCACGCTCGATGACAAGATCGAGCTGAACCGACGGATGAACCACGCGCTGGAGGAGTTGACGCGGGCGATCTTTAGGAGTTGGTTCGTGGACTTCGACCCGGTGGTTGCCAAGGCTGCCGGCAAGAAGCCCCTGGGTATGTCCGCCGAAACAGCCGCGATGTTCCCACGCCGATTCCAAGATTCACCGGCCGGCCCGATACCAGATGGCTGGGTTTGGAAGACGGTGGACGATTTCGTCGAGGATATCTTTGACGGGCCACATGCCACACCGCCGGAAGCGGACGACGGCGCGGTATTCCTAGGCATCAAGAATCTCCCAGGCACGCGGATTGACCTGACAGAGATTCGCCATATTGGCGAAGCCGACTGGCCGCGTTGGACTCGTCGGGTCACCCCTCGTCCTAGCGACATTGTTTTCTCCTACGAGGCCGCACTGGGTCTGTTTGCATTAATTCCGGAGGGTCTTCGTTGTTGCCTTGGTCGGCGTCTGGCGCTCGCACGGCCCAAGGCGTCCGTGCTGTCAAATTTCCTGTTTCACACATTCATCTCGGACCCGTTCCAGGAACTGCTGGTGGCTCGCACCGTACCAGGATCGACGGTGGACCGAATCGCGCTGCTGGAGTTCCCCAGGTTTCCAGTCCTGTGGCCTGGCGACCGCATCATTGAACGATTCAATCGGATCGCGGCACCCTTGTGGGCACGAATCCATAATGCTGAAGCTGAAAACCGGAACCTTGTCGAACTCCGCGACAGCCTGTTGCCTCGCGTGATGTCGGGGGAGTTGCGCGTGGCAACCGTGGAAGCGTCCGTTAATGCCACCGTAACCAAATCAGCCGGTGTTTTGCCGGTCGAACCTCCCAAACGAGCGAACTCCAGCAAGGCCACGGACGAGTTCAAGGAGGCGATCCTGATCGCGGCACTGGTCAGGCATCTTGCTAGCGAGAAGTATCCGCTGGGCCGCAAGCGCTACACGAAGTTCTCCTACATGGTTCACCGCAAGGCCGAACACGACGTTCGCCAGCAGTACCTGCACAAGGCGGCGGGGCCGTACAGTCCGTGGACGAGATACCAGGGGCCGGAGGTCATTGCCCAGCGGAACGGCTACATCAAGCCCGCCGCCGGCAAGATGTCGGGCTTCTTCGCCGGCGACAAGATCGGCCAGATCGACAAGTACCTCGACGGCCGCTACGGCTTCGATGACGCGATCCGGTGGGCCGTGGACACGTTCCGCTTCAAGAAGAACGATGACTTGGAACTCTTGACCACGGTGGACTTCGCCGCCCTGGAACTGGCCGACGCCGGGAAGCCGGTCACGGTGGCCACCATCCGCGAGGCGATCGGGTCGCACCCAGAGTGGATTCCGAAGTTGGCACGGGCGATCTTCTCTGACATGAACATCGCCCGCGCGTTGAAGGAACTCGGCGGACATTTTCCTGATGAACGTGGGTAACTACGTGGTGTCCAAAACATCAAGCGATTCTCGGTACAGCGGTTTACAAGAACACAGGGAAAGGAGAAGGCGAGGACAGAAGCGGCTTCGATGAAAAGTGCAGTATTCGACCTCATCCAAGTAGTGCTTCCTTGCCGCAATGGCCATGAGCTGGAACGACGGGCTTACTGGTGTCGCACTACAAATAGCACAAACACATGATACGCCCTTGCGGGTGATGGCCGGGCCGGGAACCGGCAAGTCCTTCGCGATGAAGAGGCGGGTCGCGCGGTTGCTCGAAGAAGGCATGCCGCCAGAGCAGATACTGGCCGTCACTTTCACCAGGACGGCGGCCGCAGGTTTGGTCGCCGACCTTGCCCAGCTCGGCGTTGCCGGATGCGAGGACATCTGGTGCGGCACGCTGCACGCCTACTGCTTTTCTCTCTTGTCGAAGGAGGACGTGTTCAACTTTCTGCAGCGCGTCCCGCGACCCCTGATGACATTCAACAAGAGCGGCGTGATGAGGTTCGAGGCGGCTCCGCTACTGGAGGACCTCTGCGGTGAAGCTGCATTCGGCGGCAAGCGTGCCTGCACGAAACGAGTGCGGGCGTTTGAAGCCGCATGGGCGAGGCTTCAGTCGGATGACCCTGGGTGGCCCCTCGATCCAACGGACCACCAATTCCACGACGCCTTGTTACGCTGGCTGCGGTTCCATCAGGCGATGCTCATAGGCGAGTTGGTTCCTGAGGCGCTGCGATACCTGCGAAACAACCCGGCGGCACCGGCCCTGTCCACGTTCTCGCACGTTATCGTGGACGAGTACCAGGACTTGAACAGGGCTGAGCAGGAATTGATTGGCCTACTGGCGAGCAACGGAAGCAATGCCATCGTCGGGGATGTCGATCAGTCGATCTACAGCTTCCGGCACGCAAACCCGGAGGGGATCGTTCAGTTCGCCCACGCTTATCCCGCCACCCATGACGAAACGCTGGCTGAATGCCGCAGGTGCCCTCGACGGGTAGTGACCTTGGCGGATCACCTGATCCGCGAAAACTATCCCGGAGCTGCCGCACCACGGCTCCAGCCCAAAGCGGACAACCCTGACGGCGAGGTCCACATCATTCAGTGGCAATCCATCGCTGCCGAAGCGAACGGCCTTGCTGAATACATCCAGCACCTCACGACAAACAGGGGATACCTGCCCGGCGACATCCTGGTGCTTTCGCCGCGGCGACTGCTTGGTTATGGCATTCGTGATGCTCTTAGAAATCTGAACGTGCCAACCCACAGCTTCTACCACGAAGAAGCATTGGAGGCCGACGAGGCTCAAGAGGCATTCGCTACGCTGAAAGTGCTATCTGATCCTCAGGATCGAGTGGCCTTGCGCTGGTGGCTTGGCTACGGTGACAGAGCGTGGAGACGTGGCGAGTATCGGATTCTCCGAAATCACTGCGAGCAGACGGGGCTATCCCCGCGCGATGCGTTGGAGCAGTTACGGACGGGGCAACTGGCATTGAACGGCACCGCGTCCCTAGTCGCCCGGTACGCCACTCTATCAGGGCGAGTGAATGCGCTGAATGGGCTGACCATTTCCGATCTGGCTGGAACCCTGTTCCCCGACGCGCAGGACTGGTCACGTCCCTTGCGAGAGGCTGCGATGTTGGCCGTGCCCAGTTGCGACACCGCCGCAAAGCTCCTAGACAAGCTTACGGACGGCATCATCCAGCCTCAGATGCCTGAGGAAGGCGACTTCGTGCGGATTATGAGCCTGCACAAGTCAAAGGGCCTCACGGCGAAAGTCGCTATCGTAGCTGGATGTATTCACGGACTGATCCCGTTTGTCGATGGCGATGCGACACCTGCTGAAGCGGCGGCCATTCATCAGGAGCAACGTCGCTTGTTCTATGTCGCTATTACCCGATGTCGGGAGATACTGGTGATGTCGTCGATCACCCAGGTCCCGCGCGCGCTGGCGTATAGGATCGGCGCAATAGTGCGCCCCGGTCGCACGCCCGACGCGCCGACAATCGCCAGCCCGTTTTTGGATGAGCTTGGCCCGACCCGACCGGCTCCAAGGCGAGGACAAGCCTGGATTGCAGGAGGCTTTGTGTAATCCTGATGGAGGCACGTTTATGTCCGGCGGGCGAGGTACGGAAACCACGTTTGAGTTCACCACCATCGAGCGGCTGGAGCAGATGGGCTACACCTACTGCGCCGGTGCCGACTTGGCGCGCCCGCCGGAAGAGGTGATTCTGAAAGACGTGCTGCGCGAGACGCTGGCCGCTCGCTATCCCGATCTTCCGGGCAACGCGATTGATGAGGCGGTGCGTCGGATCAGCAGGCCGGAGGGGGTGGACACGATCCGACGGAACCAGGCATTCCATGTCATGGTGACCAAGGGGATCGACCTGCCCATCGAACTGCCCAACGGGAAGAAGACCCACCGGCACATTTACCCGATTGATTGGGCCGACCCCTCCAAGAACGAAATGTGGGTCGTGAACCAGTTCCCGATCCACGGCCAGAACGACCGCCGGCCCGACATCATCATCTTCATCAACGGCCTGCCGCTGGTGGTGTTCGAGTTGAAGAACCCGTATGCCGCCGACCCGACCGTTGATGACGCGATCAACCAGATTCAGCACTACACGCACGAAATCCCCCAGCTTTTCGACTTCAACGCGCTGGCCGTGGCGTCGGACGGCGTGACGACCCTGCACGGCATGTGGACGGCAACGGGCGAGTGGTACGCGCCGTGGAAGAGCATCGACGGCTTCGACGTGGAACCCAATACCACCGGCTCAATGAAAACGCTGGTGGAAGGGCTGTTCCCGAAGGACCGGCTTCTCCAGTACATCCGCGACTTCATCGTGTTCGAGGTGGCCAACGACAAGATCGCCAAGAAGGGCGCGAAGTATCATCAGTTTTTCGCGGTGCGGCTGGCGGCGGCCAAGACAATTGAGACCGTGACCGCCGGCAAGGACAAGCGGATCGGCGTCATCTGGCACACCACCGGCTCCGGCAAGAGCCTGTCGATGGTGTTCCTGGTGGGCATCCTGCGGCGCGCGCCGGAACTGGAAAATCCCACGTTCGTAATCCAGGTAGACCGCACCGATCTGGACGACCAGTTGCACGACCAGTTTGTCGCCGCCCGCGCGCTGGTGGGCGACGTGAAACACGCCAGCAGCGTGAACACGTTGCGCGACATGCTGCGCACGGAGGGCGGGGAGGTAATCTTCTCCACCATCGAAAAGTTTCGGCTGAAGACGGAAGAAGGCGAGATCGAGCACCCCATTCTGTCGGAGCGATCGAACCTCATTGTCATCGCCGACGAGGCACATCGATCGCAATACGGCTTCACCGAGGGTTACGCCCGCTATCTGGCCGAGGCGCTGCCGCACGCCCGCCGCATTGGCTTTACCGGCACGCCGATCAGTTTCAGCGGAGCCGACACGGTGGAGGTGTTCGGGGAGGTCATCCACACCTACGACATCAAGCAGTCGCAGGATGACAAGGCCACGGTGCCCATCTACTACGCGCCGCGCCAGATCAAACTCCACCTGAAGCAGAAGGATATTGACGCCGCCCTAGCCGAGATCGCCCAGGAACATGAACCGGATGCGCTGGAGCGACGGAAGTCGAAATGGGCCGCGCTGGCAGCGGCGGCGCGGGCAAAGAACCGGGTGGACGAATTGGCCGAGGACTTGCTGGGGCACTTCACCGATCGCACCGCCACGCTGAAGGGCAAGGCGATGATCGTCTGCATGGAGCGGGCGAACTGCGTGAGGATGTACGAGGCCTTGACGGCACTGCCGGGCTGCCCCGAAGTGAAGATCGTGATGACCGGCAACCTTGGGGAAGACCCGCCGGAGTGGAGCCAGAACGGCTACCTGACCACCAAGGCTCAGCGCGATCAGATCAAGAAGAGGATGATCGACTCGGATGACCCGCTGGCGATAGTGATCGTTTGCGATATGTGGTTGACGGGCACCGACATTCCGTGCCTGCACACGCTCTACATCGATAAACCGATGCAGGGCCACAACATGATCCAAGCCATCAGCCGGGTAAACCGCGTTTTCCGCGACAAGCCGCACGGGCTGGTGGTGGATTACATCGGCATTGGCGACGAACTGCGCGAGGCAACCGCGACGTACACCCAGGACGGTGGACGTGGGGAGCCAGCACCGGAGGTGTCGGAAGCGGCCCGGCCGGTCTTCATGCAGTGTCTGAACGAAATCCGCAAGCTGTTGCCCAGCGGCCAGTATTACAGCGGCTGGCGGAAGATGACCAAGATCGCGATGGAGGACATGTACGCGCTGGTGTACGGCCACCTTGCCGACGATGACGAGCGGCGCAACGAGTTCCTCCGGGCGGAGATGCGGCTGACGCAGGCGTTCCTGCTGGTGAAGCATCTGGACGACTGCCGCAAGCATGCTGACGAGGTGATCTTCTACCAGCGGGTCCGCAAGCAGATCAGCAAGGCGCTACCGGGGAAAAAGCCGAAGCGGGACTTGGAGCAGGCCGTCCGCGATCTGGTGGACGACACGGTCGAATCCGAAGGGGTCGTGGACATCTTTCGCGCGGCGGGCATCCCCAGGGCTGACATTTCGATTCTGGACGACAAGTTCCTCCAGACGTTCAAGGATCGCCGGTTGGAGAACCTGCGGTTGAAGTTGCTGGAGCAGTTGGTCCGCGACGAAATCCAACTGAGGCAGAAGAAGAACCTGGCCAAGGCCAAGTCATTCCGCGAACTGCTGGAGGCCACGCTGCAGCGCTATCACAACCGCCTGATCGACGCCGCTGCCGTGATCAAGGCCATGATCGCCATCAAGAAGGACATCGAGGCTGAAGATGCACGGGCGAAGACGCTGAACCTGGAGCCGGAGGAGGTTGCGTTCTATGACTCGGTCGCCGATTGCGTGGGCACCATCTATGACCAGCGGTTCCTGTGTGACCTGATCCACGACGTGGTCCAAGCCGTGAAGCGGAATCTCAAGGTCGATTGGGCGGAGCCGCACCGGGAGGATGTGAAGGCCGAGGTGCGGACGGCTGTCAAGCGGGTGCTGCGGAGCCGTGGGGTACGTGCCGAGGACTTTGATCTGCTTTTCACGCGGATTATGGCTCAGGCCGAGGCGCTATACGCGAACTGGCCAGCCGTCGCTTGATATTGCTTTACTTATCACCGCGTCACGACTCCGGCCTGCCAACGGGTGCGCGGCACCAGTCCCGCAGGCCGCATCTGGGGAAATTCCCCAGATAGCACACCGAGAGGTAGGACTTGTCCGCCGGCCCGGTACGGGGGTCGGCTGTGAAGTGGGCAAGTACTGCATGACCTCTTTGACTTGGATCAGGTGTTGCCGTCGCGGCGTCATCGCCAGCCCCCGGCCCTGGCCGGCCCCCAGCCGCGAGAAGGCCGGCGACTTGCGCCGGCGTATTCCCCCTCGGGTGGATCAGGCGGCCGCCCCATCTTGGCGGCGGCGGATGCGGTCAATCAAGCGTTCCATGGCCTGCAAGCCATCGCTGCTTTGGACCAACGCCGGAGCCGCCCGGAGCAGCGAGCGGGCCACGCGCTTGTTCCTGCGCCGGGCGCGGTCGGAGCGGGTGACGATTTCGTCTTTCGAGCCGCGCTTGCCGGCCAAGACGTTGAGCCATGCCTTGACGGCCTTCAGACGCGGGTAGCGTACGATCTTGACGTAGGGGGAATCGGGCGCGGACCGGCCGGTGCGGGGCGTGCGGGCGCAATAGTGAAGGCCCATCAGGCTCAGCAACTCGCCAGCCTCGCGCCGCATCTGGGCTATCCGCTTGAGGGCGATTCCCTCCCGTGCCGCCGCCTGTGACACTGCGCCATAGACCGGGTGGCCCATGGCGTGGGCCTCGCGGGCCGCCTCGCTCATCCCGTCAAAATGCGCCTCGCGCCACGCGCGCTCACGCCGCTCCGCCATTGCCTCAAGAATCGCTGCCATAACTCGTCTCCCGCTGGCCACGCCAGCAACTGAATCCCACCGCCCGCGCGTTTCGCCTCGCGCACACAGGGCGATGGACAAAGGCCCGTCCCGGTCGGCGATTCCAGGACGGGCGGATATCACTTGCGGGCGAGAATCTCCGCTTTGCGGGCCAAGACGATGGCCTCCAGCGCGGCGATTTCCTCCGCGGACTGCACTGCCTCAGCCAACTCATCCATGGCCTTGGGGTCTTTCGTGCAGGCGGTGATCTTGGCGATAGCGCTGGCCCGGTCAGCCCGCTCCCGTGCCAGGCGCTTGGCTGCGAGAGTGCCGGCGATGCTGCCCACGCGCCAGTGGCTTTCCTTGTTCGCGTGCGGCCGCGCGGACGTGACAGCGGCCACCATCAGCGCCAGCGCCATTCCCTCGGCGTCCAGCTTGGCCACCCGCTCGCTGAACGGTTTGCCCTCCGCGCCATAGAACCCAATCATCGCCTGCGCCAATTCGCTGGCCCGCTCTTTCGCCTGTGTCCCGGTAATGGTGGCCAAGGTAAAGGGAACATGCTCGCCGCTGGCGTCATTCCATTGCAGAGCCGCGGGCTTATTCGACTTGCTGCCGACTTTTGCTTTGTCCTCGCCGCGCAGGACCACGGCCCACGCATCGCCCTGTTGCTCGGCGTCAAAGTACATGTGCCTGCACCAAACGCCGCTCATCGAATCCAAAACACCATAATGAATCACTGCCACAGGCATGAATGTCTCCCGGCCCTACTGGGCCTATTGACTGGATTTACTACAGTCACAACAGGCGTGACTGACATTAGAAATATGCCTCATGGCCAGCAGGGAGCAACCCGATTTTCGACTTTGGAAAGAGCGGCTAAGTGCCTGCGCTTCGGCGACTTACGATGAGTTGGCTAGCCTGCGAAGAGCGGCTATTCAGCATGCTTTCGACATGACGAAAAGGGCGAAACAAAGAGGCGCGACGCGCGCGTGCGGCCTCGGCCAACCCTTGCCATTTTCCTCCTGACACGCCCGTCCTGCAGGCGCGACGCGCGCGTGCGGCCTCGGCCAACCCTTGCCATTTTCCTCCTGACACGTCCGTCCTGCACAAGCGCCTCCCGGCCCTTGCCGCGCGGTCAAAGCCACCCTGCGTCAGCCACGGCCATCGCCGACGGCACCGGCCACGGGGAGGGGGTAGGTTCTTTAATCGTGATTATCGAACCCAGGGGCGTGCCGCGGGCAGGGCATTCCTGCGGCCTCTGCCCGCCCGATTTTGGATGAACCTTGTCCGGCCGCCGAAAAACGCGCAAGGCCACTATCCTCGCCACAATTCGGCGGCATTTTTGAAGGGATCGGTTTTGGCGGTGGGCCACGTTGTTCACCTGTTCTGGGCGCGCTAAACGGCGCGGATGAGCAAAGAACTCCCGCTGCTGAACGGTGGCGTGGCCATTGTCGATGACCAGGACTACGACCGCCTCAGCATCTACAACTGGTATCGCACCTCGGATGGAAGAGCGCGGGCCACGATCGCCCCCAGGCTCTACAGGCTCCTTCACCACCTGGTCATTGGCGCGCCCCCGGCCGGGCTTGTGGTTGATCACTGCAATGGCGATCCTCTGGACAATCGCCGCACCAACCTCCGATTCTGCACGCAGACGCAGAACCAATGGAATCGCGGGAAGAGGAGGATGGGATCATCGCTACGGTTCAAAGGCATCCAGAAGGACCGCGGCGTGCGGAAGTGGCGGGCCTGTATCAAGGTGAGCGGCAGGCGGTACAACCTGGGCTGGTGGAACAACGAGGAAGACGCTGCCCACGCCTACGATGCTGCCGCGCGGTTCTACTTCGGGCCGTTTGCGAGAACGAACTTCGCGGAAGGCGAGTGCCTCCTGGCCGAGGTGATCCATGCTCGATCCGACACGGCCTTCATCACCGGACGGTGCTGCTATCGGCGACCCAATGGGCGGTGGGTGGCGCAGCTCGATATCAATCAGAAGACCACGTACCTCGGTACCTTCGCCACCGAGGCCGAAGCCTAGCAGGCCGTCCTCCTCGCGCGGCTGAAGCATGGACAGGCACTGCCCGATGATCCAAAGCCAGCCGCCGCTTGAGCCGGCCGACGGAGATCTCCGCCTCGGACCACCCAGTTTGTTTATTCCCGGCCGGCCCATCACCCCTCGTCTCTTGGGCAGACTGGAAGACCGGGCGAGGCGATCGAGGGGAGCGCCCCAACCTCGGCACGCCGCTCACTTACTACTGTCGTAAGTGACCGCACCGCCCGCCACGCGCCGTCAGCCCTACGCAGGCTGCTCACTACGCGAAAAGCGAAGTGAGGATCCGCGCTGTCTACGACGGTGTAAGACACTTCCCCCGGCTCCGCGTTCTTTTCAGCTACACCCCGCCCCCAACATGATGGGGATCGCCCGTCGCGGTCATCTTCCACGTGCCTCATCCTGCGCGTCGGCTCACGGCTCCACCACATTGCCGTGAGGCAACTCACGCCAGACCGACCCCTCCATCGGCTGCTGTCTTACGGGTCATTCGCGTAAAGCATTGTCGTGTATCCAATAATGACGCCGATCGAGCGATCCTGCCATGGTCGCGCCGCATTGCCCGGCTGCGTGGGTGGCGCGCTGACCGAGGAATTCCCCGGCCAGGATCGGCGATCCTCACTGCGGACGGTCCGCAGTCAAGCATAGGAGGTGCATGCAAGCGAGCTTGGCTTGCAGTCTGTGGCGCCGGCATCCGATCACGGCCTCACTGGTGATAGTCACCCGTCAGCTTCCCCGCCGCGCCAGACGAAACCGGTTCCTTCGAGTCTGGACGGGCACCACTGGAAATCGCGCTGCCATCAGAGGCGGTTGGACCGAGGGCCATGTCATCACCGCAGTGAGAATCCCGCTGCCGTCCCCTCTCACTCTGAACCGTTCAGAGTCAACCGTGTGGCATAGACCCAGGTGATCCATTCCCCCAGTTCCAAGTCACCGAGCTTGGGGCGGCACCACGGCATCGCTGTCGTCCGTTCTCACTTTCGTTCTCCGAAAGTGCTCGTCTCTGGCCGTCTGTTGTCACTGGTAATGGTTGCCAGTGAGCCCAATCGTGCCGGCCCTGCGCAAGGCAGACCCACTTCCTCGTCGGACTTGCCTGCCAAGTCGCACTGTTGCCGATATCACGCTGCCGCGGAAGGAACCTTGGCCGTGGCCACCCTCGTGGGCGGGTTGGGCGGGTTTGGGGGTTGGCTACCCGCCCACAAGACCGTGTCCAAATCCTCGTTTTCAGCCGAGTATTGAGGGTCGTGGGCGGATTGGGCGGGTTTTTTACCCCCCAGGTGCTCTGCTCTCATTTGTAATACGCGACGACGTAATCTGCCCAACACATGCCGCACCAGCAGCTCCTGGCGACCTGCCTCGCGGACGAGCAGTCCTTTCTCATCCAGCCGCTTCCGCAACGTCTGGGCGCCAATGACCACGCCCTCGCCGCTACCGGCCATGCCTTGAGCGGCGCGGTAGCTGGCGTTGGGATCGAGATAGATGTACTCCTCGTCCACCCAGCCAATCCGATCCCCCTGCGCCTGCCATTCCTCCCGCGTGGACAATCCCGAGCCGATGGTCTTCTTCCTCCATCCCCACCGCGCCGGGTCACTCGGCTCCTCGTCATCGGTGTCTGCCAGGTGAGCATGGCCACTGGCCAGCGCCG
This sequence comes from Bacillota bacterium, assembly GCA_050261455.1. Classification (GTDB taxonomy): domain Bacteria; phylum Planctomycetota; class Phycisphaerae; order Tepidisphaerales; family Tepidisphaeraceae; genus JAPLNB01. Next base: position 8,312 of record JBLNDH010000273.1, on the reverse strand, counting down.
AAGTCAGCAGATCCAGGAACCGTTGAGCAGGCTCCTCGGCCGATTGCTGACCGAACTGCCGCATGGCTGCTTCACCCAGGGCCGACCAACCTCGCGCCCACAGCTCATCGCCTTGCGCCGGGGTAATGGCCCCCGATTCGCGGGCGTACTGGAGAAAGTAGCGCAACCCGATGGCCATGTTGGCCACCACCTCGGGTGTGCGCCGATGCAACTGCGAGTGAGCGGCCTGCACGCGAAGCTCGACGACTTCATCCCGGAGCCGAGCCTGAATCGCCTCGATGCGGCCGGCCAGCCATTGGATGAATCCGCTCATCGCGCCGGCGTACCAGCCCTCACGAGCATCGGCCTGGCAACGCGTCAGATTCTGGGGATCAATGTCACCGGGGCCGATCTCGCTGATGAGCAGACGGCTGCGAAGGCTCTCGCCCAGCGGAACCTCCTCGCCGGTGCTGAAGACCAGGCCGCGGGGTTGTCGCGTGGGCCGCATGGTGTTGTCGGCCGTGAGACGTTGACGGCCCGAGCCGTTGCCCTGGGCGCGGAAGATCCGATCGGCCTTCTGATGCAGCCGCTGAATGTCCTGCGTGGTGCCTCGGGGAGCGAAGTCGTCGATCACGAACAAGGCGTCCTTGGCCGAGAAGGCCAGGGCTTCCAGGGCGTTGTCCGTGCTGGACCAGGAGCCGGGCAGGTGCGAGCGGCTCAGGCCAGCGCCGTAGTGCTGCTGGCACAGGGCGGCGAACTCGCTCTTGAACACGCCGGTCGGGCCAGCCAGGTACTGGGACATATCGCATTCCCCCAGGGGCGCTCGCCAGATGCAGCAGAACGCGGGGAGGGTCAGCACCGCCTGGCCCAGATCGAGCAATCGCAGGCTCGCCTGGATGCACCGGATCAACCGCTCGCCTTGGGGCGGCTCGGGCAGGATGTAGCCGGCCAGAGCGCCGGGCACATCCACCTCCACCGTGTCCACCTTCCCCTGGGCGCCGATGGCTCCGCCAGCATGGAGATAGACCATCGCCTCCTTCACCTTCCGCCAGCCAGTGTGCGTGTAGATGACCCGATGCACGCGCTGGCCCTGGCCGAAGGACTGGATGGCCGCCCGTGCGTGATCCCGAATCCCCATCCCCGCGTAGACGATGGCATCGGCCCCGAGCTGCTCCACCGGCCAGTTCATGGCGCTGAATTCAGAAGCCCGGAGGGTGAGGGTATGTATAAAACCCGCCCAACCCGCCCATTCCGCCCACAGCCCTGGTTTTTCAGTCAAATTCGAGGCATTTTCGTAGGCGGGTTTTTCGCCGCACCCGCCCACGGACCCGCCCAACCCGCCCACAGCCGCCTCGATGAGCAGGTGACGCTCGCGGAAGACCCCGTCATCGCGCGTGATGTCGCCCACAATGCGGGCGACGAAGTTGGTCAGGCGGACGCTCACCGGGCCGTTGACGGTGGGCTTGAGGTAGAACAGGCCCTCGGGTGTGGCTTGGTACTGGTGCTCGACGGGCGCCGAAGGACCAGAGGACGGCGCGGCCAGTTGGAGGAGTTGGCTTCGCATCTCCTCGACGCGATCCGCCAGGCCCGGACACCTCTCCACGACGCGATGAAGAAAGGCGTCAATCCCTTCAGGCTTGTAGGGGTTGATCTGCGCAGTCTCCAGCACCGTGGTGCCGTTGACCAGGGAGATAGGATATCGGCCGCGACTCGGCTGGCCGACCGTCAGATTGATCTCGTTGTTGTCACTCATGGTGTTTTGCCCTCCTTATGCAGCCCGCTTCCCCGTGAAGTTCAGCTTCCACAGCGGAGCCGTCACGACGGCCGCGTGCAGGTCCGCTGTTGTCGCCCCGGCCGACTTCCACGCCCGCGCATCCTTGATCCCCTGGGGAGGGGTGATGATCCTGAGCTGGCGGACGTACAGCACCAGCAAAGAAGCCAGTGTGCTGGCCCCGTCCTGGCCCGGCTTGTCGCCGTCGGCGACGATCACGACGGACGAATAGCGGCGCTGCCGGACCAGGTCGATCAGGAGCCTGCCCCCGCTGGTGCAGCAGGAGCGGCCCACGACGGCAAAGCCCAGATCGAGCAGGGCTGCACAGTCGGTCGGCCCCTCGGTGATCAGGAGCGTGTCACCATCCGGCAGATCGCAGGGGATGAACAGACCATCGCGGCTGCCCTCGACGGCGTACTTGAAGCCAGCGGACGTGCGGAGGCGAATGCCCAGCACCGGACCCGTCGGATGACTCATCGGGAACGTCCAGCAGCCCTCGCCACGACAGCAGGTGTCGGTCTCGCTCAGGTCCGACTTCCACGCCCAACCGATGCCCAGGCGTTGGAGGCTCTCGATGCTCAGCCCCAGGTCGCGGGCCAAGCGATGCAGCCGATCGGGATTCAGGGCCGTCTGGAACCGCCGCGCCAGAAGTGCCCAGTCATGCCGCGCCGGCTTCGGTTCCAAAATCGTCAGCAGCCGTGGTCCTGCCGGCTGGTCCTTGAGGATGTGCACGAAGCCCTCGTTGCGGGCCTTCTTCACCGAGCCGGCCTCCACGCGCATGCAGATGCACAGCGAGCCATCGGCCGCCACAGAGCACCAGTGGTCGTGCTGACAGATCGGGCAGGGATGTCGCTTGTTCACACCACGCAGCGGCGAGCGAGGGACTGGCCCCTGGTTTCGCGTCTGAAATGGTATAGGGTGCATTCTCTCTTCTCCGGTTGGCCGCCGGGCCGTCTTCCCCGGCGGCCATTTTGTTTTCAGTGCCTGGCCTGCATCGAAGCGAGGTCCGCCCGTTTCCAGCGGACCAGGCGGCCAATCTTCAAGGGCGCCGGCAACAGCCCTCGCTTGGTCCAAGCCGCGATGGTTTTGGGTCGAACCTTGAACATCCGGGCCAGGTCGATGGTGTCCAAGAACAGACTCTCGGGGGTGGTATCTGCCATAAGAAATCTCCTCACGCATTGCCCACGCAGGGCGACTACAACCGTTCCAGGGAGATAGACGAACTTTCGGTGTCCACTCGACCTGAAGCCACGGGCCATGGGGAGGAAGTCTGCGTCCGCCCAAGCAGTGACGTGAAGGGGCTTACATGCCAGCACGCGGCAGCGCAATGATCCGGAGGTGGATCAAGGGGTCAATCGTCAAATGCCTGCGGAGTTGTGGCCCAGAGGGTGATTCCGACGAGCCTGCTGGACTGCCAGCCGTACTGACCGCTACCAGAACAAGAGGAGCCACCGTGGCAGCACGATCCAGGTCACAAGCGGACGGCCCAACGCTCTTCCCCATGGAGGAGCCGGGCGAAGTTACACAGGAGACGCAGAACCTCAGGGATCCCAAGGTGCCTACCAGCGAGCCGCCAGGCGAGGATGGATCATCGGTTCAGTTCGACCTTGGGAGCATCCAGTGGTTCCGGCAACTTCTGGCCCTACCGCTGGAGCGTGCCGTCGCCGAGGCCCGGCAGTTTCAGATTGAGCGTCGCCAGCAGCCGGGCGAGGAGGGGCGGCACCATACCCCGCTATTCTGGTTCGTCTGGCCGTTGAAGGGACACCCGGAGTTGGAGCATCTCGGCGCCAAGGCCGCATGGGTGCAAGTTGATGCCATCGTCGAGGGTTGGCCCTGCAAGCGGCGGAAGACCTTTGATGCCTGGGCTCATTGGCTGGACCTGGCACGTGTCGATGCGCAGGCTGAGTTCATGGGCGTGTGGCGGGGCATCCGCTTTCTGCCGGGGCAGGCGCCGCTGCCCATCGCCTTGGAGAAAGCACGAGAGATGCCGTTGCGGCTCAAGCCCGAGATCCTGGATCAGCGGCCGGATGGCTATGCCTTCTTCATCAGTGTCGCTGGCTGGCTCCAGGTGTCGATGGGCGAGCAAAACATCCTCCTGCCCTGTCGGCGGCTGGCCAAGAACCTGGGGGTGAGCGAGATGACCATCTCTCGTTACCGGCGGGACGCCCTGAAGGACGGCTACGTGCGGCAGATCAAGGAGCACGTGTTCCGGTCAAGGGGCGAAAGCGAATCCACCGAATTCCAATTCGACCTCGCCCGATTCCCTGGCCTGAGAGACGAGGCGGCACCGCGGACCGACGAGGTCTCGGGCGAGTAGCCTGCGGGGGTTCCTGCAAGTCTAAAGCTCCTGACCTTCCTGTGTAACACCGTCCGCCCAGGGCGGCTGGGGTGCTGCGCCTACCAGCCCTGTGCGGGTGGTATGTCCTCCATGAATTTCCAGTGACCCGTATTGTTCACCTCTTTTCAGGTCTATCTTCGCCCCCGTTGTTGGGTCGGATCAGCCCCTGCGGGCTGGCGGCCGGCAGCAGCGCGTAGAGAACACCCTTTTTGGAGAGGAGCGATGTCGCAGATTGACCTCAAGTTGTCAGACGTGAAGCCCGAGGTGATCGCCGCCTTGAAAGCTGGCTGGAAGGCGGTGGGCGCCACCGAGGAGCGAGTGGAGAGGATGGATGCCGGCACGTTGATGATGGGACCTATTGCAGTCAATGGCTTGCTCATGGGCTACATCGACGAAATCCACGGGCCCACGTCACAGCAAGCCACCTTGCCGATCAGCCGCTTTGAAGCACAGCTCCTCGCCCGCCATTGGATCAAGGAGATCCTGGCCACGCGAGCGCGGATCTGTTTCGACGGCCAGGTGGGAACCAGGGAGCTTCGGTGGCGGACCTATGGCATGCGGCGCATCGACGCCTTCATCGAGGCAGGGCTGCTGACTGAGACCGAGATCGAGCAGATCGAGGAAGATGTTCGTCAGGAGAAGGGCTATCCGCCGTTCAATGAATGGCCGTCCGCTGAACCGGACCTGAGCAAGCCCGCTCCCGAGAACCCGCAGGGACCAGTGCCTCCCACCACAGAATCACCAGAATCACCAGATTCGACGCCAGAAGCTCCGCAGGGACTTGAGCGTCGTCCTTCCTGGCCGGAAGACGACGGGCAGCCAAGCGGCAGTGAGTGCCCCGAAAAGGGCTGAGTGGCCTTCAACGCGGCGACTGCGATTTGTCGCATCATTGTCGTAGACACCGATTTCGCGTCTATCCCCAGTAACAAGGCCATGTGAGAGGCTCCGTGGATTCGGTTGAAGCCCGCATGGCATAAGGAGAGTCGCTATGAGCGTCCGTCTGATCGTGAAGGACAAGGCCGGCAAGAGCATCGATTCCCGAGCCCTGGTGGCGAGCGAAGCCCCGCAGCCGGGATCGCTGTTGATCCTGGCCAGCGGCAGCTTCCGCGTGCAGCACACCGAGCACAAGCCCGAGGGCCTGGCGCTGACCGTGGAACGAGTTTGGTAACAACCCTCAACAAGGAGTCCCCATGACATTTGCGAAGTTCGTCGAAGGCGACAAGGTCGTCATCCCGGCGTACCTGATTGTCGAGCCACCCCGGATAGGGGAGCTGATTGTTTGGGAGAATCACAAGTACCGCGTGGTCGGCCGGCCGCTACGCAACGATCGCACGGAGGTCGGTTGCCGCTGGCACTGGCAGCCCGTCATTCCCGTTACAGAAGTGCCGATGGACACCACCTGGCTTCCCCCAGTCCGGTAGGTCGCCCAATCGAGGAACAACACCATTATGTACATCAGATTGTTGGAAAACGATCGTGAGATCCTCTCCCTGGGCTGCTTCGAACAGCGCCCCATGGCCGGCGACACGGTCGTCGTGGAGGACAAGACTTACCGTGTGCTCAACCAGCCCGGCCGGTTCGAGAAGCTGACCCTGATGGTCGGCCGGGCCGTGTGGATGTTGGCGCTTCAGGTCAGCCCCATCGGCTGAGGTTTGTGGAGGAGCGGCCATGTTCGTGCAGCTCGTTCAAGCCGACGGCGAGGAGGTCAGCGCTCCGCTGTCGATGGAGCGTCTGCCGCTGCCGGGCGAGAGGATTGCCCTGCGCGGCGGGCACTACGTGGTAACGAATGTACCAGTCACCCATGAGCTCAAGGCCGCCTTGCGCGGGATGAGCTGGGTGGCGACGCTGACAGTACAGGCAGAAACAAAGGCGGGCCGCTGAAGGCGGCCATAACCAAGGACACGACGATGAACACGAGCAGTCAGGCAGCGAGGGCAGATCAGGCGCCGATCGAGTCGGGCGTGGTGTACGCGATCAAGGTGAGGCGTCAGTGGCCGCGGTCGCTGTGCGCCATCTGCCGGCAACCGATGAACCATGCCGACCGGGAGTTTGCGGTGTTCCGGGGCGATACGGGCGTCCTCTGCGGTGGCTGTGCCGCCACGCATGCGCCGGAACTGGCGAGGGCGCTGGAGCATCTCTACGCTCCGCGGCACATCAGCGGCATGGATCTGGGTGGCCTGCCCATCGATGTTGTGGTCCGGGCCGAAATGCCGCTGGCTGATGTAGCCATGCAATTGCGGGCATTGGCTGATGCTGTCAAATTGAAGGCCGGCCTTCAGCGAGATGCTACGTGACTTCGCCAGACATGGGATCAGGCATCAAGGCAAACTTGTTCGCGGACAAGTCGTGATGTGCAGCGCAGTGCGGCCGAGCGTCTGTACAGAAACTCAGGCCCAAGGCACCCCAGGGTCCGCCTGCGCAACGACGAGCCTGATCCAAGAGGTCTCACGCGACTCTCGTGCCCTTACGCACGCTCGGCATGAACGGCCGAGCCCGTCTTGCGCAGCAGGATCAGTGACACGACCAGGGCCACGATCAGCACCGTGAGCACCAGCAGTTCGGCTACAAATGCCTTGAGCATCGCATCCGTTCTCTGGTGCAGTTCGCCGTACTCCGCGGTCAGCAGCAGCATCCGCCGGATGGCGGCGATCAGGCCCACCAAGAGGAATGGCTCGGGACTGACCCGGTGCTCGCGGAACGACACCTGCACGGTGTAAAGCAGCTCAACAATAAGCAGGGTCAGTAGAATGCGATCCAGCAGCTCGGTCACCTGAATGAGCAGTGACCCGGCCATGATGCTCTGCACAACGTGGAGGGCGGTGGCCACCAGAAGGGCAACGACGATACAGGCCAGCAGCAGGCCGAGACCGATATAGCTGACGTCCTCGACCGCCCCGAAGCCGCGAGCGATCCACTGCCGGGCGTCACGTCGAGATGGCTCAGGCTCACTCATGCGGCACCTCTTGTGTTCCTTGGGGACAAGGCACGTGCCGCAATAACACGATCTCGTTCCGTCCCCCCCGCGCGGCCTCGCCACAGGCCGCTTGCTCCCTGCTGTTGATATGGTGAAGTGCATTTTCCTGCAGAATCTCTTTGACTATGTCTGTTTGCCCCTTCTACTGTACCATCCATATGGATGGTGTACGGATGGCAATAGGCTGGCGAGGAGGTGGCCATGGCAGGCGAGACGGAGAAGATCACCATGAACCTTGGCCCCGTTGATCTGGGGCAAATCGATCTACTGGTCCAAGAGGGTTTCTACTCCAACCGAACCGACTTCATCCGGACCGCGATCCGCAACCAACTGGTCTCCCATGCCGAGGCTGTCCGGCAGACCGTCGCCCGAAAGACGCTCGTGCTGGGCTTGCAGCACTACACCCGCCAAGACCTGGAGGCGGTGCGTGCGGCCGGCCGACGGCTGCAAATCAAAGTCCTGGGCTTGGCCAGCATTGCCGACGATGTCTCGCCGGCACTGGCCTTGGCCACCATTGACAGTATCAGTGTGCTGGGGGCATTTCATGCCAGTGACGCGGTGAAGCGGGCACTGGCCCAGCGAATCAGATAACCGAACGTGGCGGCCCCAGTCGTCGCCGACGGAAGACCCGTGAAAGGACACCTCGTGAATTCCGCAATGATGGAAGCAACGCGTCTGACGCGCGAGGGCAGGCTGGCCGAGGCCACGGCCCTGATTCAACGTGCCTTACTGGGCGGACAGGCTCCGCCCAACGTGTCCGTGAGCCAGAGCCGTCCAGTGGAACCTGTCGCGGTAATCGGACAAGCTGGCACCGAAGCGGCAGGCCAAGCACCCTCGGCCGAAGCATCCACGGCTGCGGCAGCGGAATCCGCGCCGCGACCGGCCAACCATGCCAGGGTTCGTCGTGTGCCCACCGGCCGCCCCTTGATCACGCCTCGGATGCCCCCAGTCGAGCTGCGGATGCCTGGCCTGGAGGGACTGCTCGGACGCGGGCCAGCCCTGCAACCGGTCCCGGTGGATGTGACGGAAACGGGCCAGTGGATCTCAGGAAGCTACACCGGCACGGCGGGAACCCGCGACTATAGGCTCTATATTCCCAGCGGGTATCACGCTCAGGCCATGCCGCTGGTGGTCATGCTCCATGGCTGCACGCAGAATCCCGATGACTTTGCCGCCGGCACCGGCATGAACGGCGTGGCGGAAACGGAAGGGTTCCTCGTGGCCTATCCGGCACAAGCCCCCACCGCCAA
>JBLNDH010000272.1:0-2730 GCA_050261455.1 Bacillota bacterium | reverse complement strand
TGTCGGGCACGAGGCCCTTCGCCGCCTGCAGGAGTTCTTGGGCTTGGGCCCGGGTCGTGTCGGTGACGTGCTGGCCGCCGATCATCTCGGCCAGTTCTTCCAGGCGTTCCGGGCCATCCATGACGCGGACAGTCGTCGCGGTGGTCGCGCCTTCGACCTTTTTCCGCACGGTGAGGTGCTGATCGCCATAGGCGGCGATCTGCGGCAGGTGCGTGATGCAGAGGACCTGGTGGTGCTCGGCCAGGTTTCGCAGCTTCTGGCCGATGATGCTGCCCAGGCGTCCGCCGACGTTGGCGTCGATCTCGTCAAAGACCAGCACGCTGGTTCGATCGGTTTGGGCCAGGATGCCTTTCAATGCCAGCATGATTCGGCTCATTTCGCCACCGGAGGCGATTTTGCGCAGGGGCATCGCCAGCTGGCCAGGGTTGGTCTGGGCGGTGAATTCGATCTGATCAAACCCTGAGGCCGTGGCTGGCAGATCCAAACCTTCCAACAGGGGGGCTGGGGAAAAGGCGACGGTGAACCGGGCTTTCTCCATGCCCAGTTCGGCCAATTGTTTGTCCACCAGCGGGCAGAGTTTCTTGGCCGCGGCCTGCCGGGCAGTGCTGAGTTGCTGGCCCAGGGTCTTCAGTTGCTTGGCGAGGGGTTCGATCTGCTTTTGCAGGCTGGCCAAATCATCGGTGGCCTGTTCCAACTCATGGATTTTCTGGCCGATTTCGGCGCGGTAGGCCAAGGTGGCTTCCACGGTTTGGCCATACTTGTTCAATACGCGGTTCAACGCATTGAGCCGTTCTTCCACCTCTGCCAGTTCCTCGGGATCCAGGTCCAGGCGATCCAGGTATCGCGAGAGGTCGAAGGCGACTTCTTCCAACTGGATGGTGGCGTCGCGAAGGCCGGTGGAGACTTCCTTCAGTTGCGCATCCAGCCCCGAGAGTTCGGAGAGGACGCCCACCATCATCTTCAGCCGTTCCAGCACCGACGCATCGGCTTCGTACAGGGCGCCATAGGCGGCGCCGGCCTCTTTCTTCAGCTTCTCCAGGTTCTTCAGAACGGTCGATCGTGCCTGCAGCTCTTCGTATTCGCCGGGGCTGAGTTCCGCGGCATCAATCTCGTCCGCCTGAAAGCGGTAGAGTTCCAACTGCTGCTGCCGGAGCGTGCGGTTGGCGGTCAAATCCTCCAGTCGGCTGTGCGCCTGCTGGTATTTTTCATAAGCGGCGTGGTATTCCTCACGCAACTTGCGCAAGGTGCCGAACTGATCCAGCACCTCAAGCTGATTGGAAGGCTTGAGCAGATACTGGTGGTCGTGCTGGCCATGCACGTCCACCAGGTACTCGGACACCTGCTTGAGCATGGTCAGCGTGATGGGGTTGCCATTGAGACTGACGGAGGTCCGTCCGCTGGCGTAGAGGCGGCGAGTGAGGAGCAACTCGCCGCCGTCCTGGGTGAGCTGCACGTCGCTGGCCTGCTCGAGGTGCTGAAGCAGCTCCTTGTCGTGGATTTCAAACACGCCACTGACCCGTCCCTCATCGGCCCCGGGGCGAAGCATCTCCCCGGGGCTGCGCAGACCCAGCAGCACTTCAAGGGCCCCGATGACCAGGCTCTTGCCGGCGCCGGTGGCCCCGGTGAAGCAGTTTAGCCCCGGCGTCAGTTCGATTCGCGCATCGGAGATGACCGCGAGGTTGGAAATATGCAGTTCTCGCAGCATTGGGCAGCGGCGTTCTCCCGGGGCTTGTTACTTGACGATGCTTCCTGGCGCAACCGTATCAGTGGGGGAGACGATGACCACCCGGCCGTTCGCCGAATCCGTCGTCGCCAGCAGCATTCCCTGGCTGATTTCCCCGCGCATGTGGCGGGAATCGAGGTTGGCCACCACGACAATCTGCTTCCCGACCAATTGCTCGGGCTGATAGTGTGCCCGCAGCCCGGCGCAGATTTGACGCTTTTCCGTGCCCAAATCGATCTGCAGGACCAGCAGTTTATCAGCATTGGGGTGCAGCTTGCATTCCAAGACGGTGGCGATGCGCAATTCCAGTTTGGCAAAATCGTCGTAGCTAATGGTCATTTGTGTCGTACCTTCTGAACCTTTCTGATGGCAATAACGCACCTGATCTTACGCATTGGGGCTCTGGCCGCCAAGTAATCGGGGCGTGGGTCGTGGTCTGATCGGTCCAACGTTTGCCTGCCCGCCCGGTCTTCGGGCAACCGGGCTGCCATTAGGGAGCCGGTAGGATGATGCCATCCGCGAAAATCTGATGGAGATGGATCGGAATCTCCGAGGTTCGCTAAGCGATCGGTCGGAGTCGGATCGGGGACTGGGAGAGCGGTTTTCGGGGCTGCCTGGCCGGGGGGAGGAATGCTAGATTCACCGTACGGGCGGGCATGGTTGTGAACAAATGGCGGGCAACTTGGCACATGCGTTGCAGCCCAGCAATCTCGCCAGTTTACCGGCCTATGCATGCCAGGCCGCAGTAGCGGCCAAAACCACTGATGTTGTTCTCAGCGGTATTGGCGAGCCGGGAGATTGCAAGGAGCCTTGTCATGGCGGATACGAGTAAGAGGGGATTTGCATCAATGGATGCAGACAAAAAGCGACAGATCGCCAGCAAGGGCGGGCGTGCTGCACATGAGAAGGGGACAGCACACGAGTTTACCCCTGACGAAGCCCGTCAAGCTGGCCGGAAGGGTGGCGAGGTGGTCAGTCGCAATCGGGACCATATGGCGAAGATTGGC
>JBLNDH010000271.1:0-4655 GCA_050261455.1 Bacillota bacterium | reverse complement strand
GATCAGTGAGCGATTGGCTCACCTGTCGGATTATGCACCCACGGTCGGGCCAGCCATGAGAAGCCAGGCACTGTCCAGCACCTGAGCCATTCGGAGATTGGGCAAGAAGTGCTTCCTGGATGGTGGGTCGCCGTCGTGCAGCGAAGACATACCTGCGAATGTCCCGCTCATTTCCTCGACCTGCCTGCCATCCTCCTTCGGCGATGCCTGTGTGATCGATCTGCTGCGTAGGACGATCGCCCGAGAAAACAAGGATTTATGCTGATTGGTGAGGACTCGTGGATTCTCTCTTCTGTCTGCTTGGGGAACGCTTAATGTGATTTCTTCCCCGGGAAGCAGCGGTCGACCGTCTCGCGCACATCGGCCAGCCAGGCTTTTCGCTGCTCGAGCGTGCTGATGATGACAACGCTGTAGAGCCGGCGGCAGAAGTTCTTCACGCCACAGAAATCGAAGACACAAGTCTTCCAGAGATTCTCCAGCGGATCGCCATAAAGCTTTTTATCCAGCTCCGCGGGCGTATTGGCGGTATTGAAGACGATAGCCCATTTGGCCTTGAGCCGGCCAATGGGAACACCTTCGCCCTTGTCGTTGGTGCCGAAGACATAGGCGACGCCCTGGCGTACGACGCGGTCAAGCCACCCTTTCAGAATGGCGGGCGGCTGGCCCCACCAGTTGGGGTGCACGATGATAATGCCATCGGCCCGGGCGATCTCATCACAATGCTTCTGGATGCCTGGCGGCAGCGGAGCGCCCTTGGGGAACTCCGCGGCGGGCAGGATGGGATCAAATTCCTCGGCATGCAGGTCATGGAAGTTGACAGTATGGCCGTTGGCTCGCAGGGTCTGCGCGGCCATGTCGGCGATGGCATGATTGAAACTGCCCTTGTTCGGATGTGCCAGTATGATTGAGATCTCCATAGTCGGCGAAGATTACTGGCTTGCGGGCGGAGCGTCCATGGGACGCCCATGCGAAGGGCTGGGAATACAATGGGTATATGCCGATCAAGACCAAACGCTGGGATGATCCGCGGGAGCCGGACGACGGCTATCGACTCCTGATCTGTCGATATCGGCCGCGGGGATTGCCCAAGGAGCAGGAAACCTGGGACGCCTGGGAGCCGGACCTTGCCCCCAGCCGCGAGTTGCATGCCGCGGCCTATGGTAAAGGGGATCTGCTGAAGCTGCCCTGGGAGATTTACCGATCGCGTTACCTGAAAGAGATGCTGGCGCAGAAGCCGAAGATCGCGGCCTTGGCCGAGCGAGTTCGGCAAGGCCAGGCGATCACCTTGCTCTGCTCGTCCGCCTGCCAGCGAGAGGCCCGATGTCACCGCTCCCTTTTGCGCGCTCTCATCGAGCGGGCGGATGCAGAAAATGTCGGCGTGTGAGCTTATGGCCTATCCCATCGAACAAGCCGCCCCCCGGTGGATCGATCACACCATTGCCCGGACGATCTTCTACACGTTTCTGCTGACCTTCGCCCTGGCACGGATCACGGTGCTGGCGATCATGATGCGGTGGATTCCCACGCTGTATCTGCGCGTCTCGCACACCCATGTGCACCACCTGAACTATGGCATCTTCCTCCTCAGCGGCGTCGGAGCGTATCTATTGCTGATCCAGCCCAAGGGGTGGTGGCTGTGGGCCGCGGCCGTCCTATACGCCATCGGCCTGGCACTGACGTTCGATGAGTTTGGGATGTGGCTGCACCTGGGCGGCCCGTACTGGCAGCGGGCCAGCTTCGATGCGGTAGTGGTCATCGCGGCCGTTTTGGGACTCATCGTGTTTGCGCCGAGTCTGAGCCACCTCAAACCCAGGCACTGGTGGGGCGCAATCGTAATGCTGCTGATCCTGGGTTTATTCACTGGGCTGCTGCTCCGCTCTCTGCGCCACGCTGGCGAGCGGATCTCGCCCATTCTGCAGAACATTGAAGCCCGTGGCCCCGTCGAATGATGCTCACCTGCAGGTCGAGCCGGGCCGTCCTCGGCCCGATTTCATCCATAAATGGAGCCTCCTGATCACCCTTTGCCTCTTCACGCAGGCAATCCTGCGGCGTTTCCGGTACGCTATCGTATCGCTGGCGTAGGCAACCCGTTCTCCCTCGGAGGCCGCTATGGTTTCGTCTCCCGACAGTGCATCCCACGATTCCGTTTCCGCTTTGATCGAAACGGGCTTGCGACATCACAACGCCGGCCACCTCGACATGGCCGAGCAGTCCTATCGGCGTACACTGGAACTGGAGCCGACGAACGCAGATGCTTTGCACCTCCTGGGCCTGATTGCGCATCAACGAGGGGATCACAAGACAGCCATCGACTGGATCACCCGAGCGATCGCCTCCGATGCGACGGCCGCCAGCTATCACAACAACCTCGGCGAAGCCTGCCGCTGCCTGGGGCAATTCGATCAGGCGGAAAAGGCGTATCGCGCCGCCATTGCCCTGCAACCCGATTTTCCCGAGCCCCACAACAACCTGGCCATGATCCTTCAAAAACGGGAGAACTACGACGAGGCGATCGACCTGTACCGTCGAGCCATCGAGCTGCAACCCGGTTTTGCCGAGGCGTACAACAATCTGGGCACCGCACTGGCCGCCAAGGGTCGGGTGAGCAAAGCCATTCCGATGTATGAGAAGGCAATTCAGCTCAAGGGCAATTATGCCGATGCCTGCAGCAATCTCGGCTTTGCGATGGGTGTTCAGGGGCAATACACGCAAGCCATCGAGTGGTGCGAGTTGGCCTTGAGCCTCAACCCGGATCATTACGAAGCCTACCGGCATCTGGCCGCCATCTATGAGAAGCTCAACCAGCCGGGAAAGGCGATCGAAGCGTATCGCCAGGCGTTGCGATGCAACCCGGATGCCCACGAAGCGCGCTATTACCTGGCATCCCTGGCCGGCACAGACGCTCCCGCCAGCGCCCCGGCCGATTACGTCAAAGCCCTCTTCGATCACTATGCCCCGACCTTCGACGCCCATCTCACCGGCGGCCTGCATTACCGCGCCCCGCAGCTCATCCACGACGCCATCCAAGCCACCAATCCCCGCGGCAAGCTCGACATCCTCGACCTGGGCTGCGGCACCGGGTTGAGCGGCCTGGTCCTGCGACGATTCGCCTCGTCGCTGATCGGCGTCGATCTCTCGCCGGGCATGATCGACAAGGCCCGCCAGCGCAGGATCTACCGCGAATTGATCGTCGATGATTTGACCACCGCCATGCGGAAGCTGGGCCGACGGTTTGACCTGATCGCCGCCGCCGATGTCTTCGTCTACATCGGCGACCTGGCCTCCACCTTCCAGGCGGCCGCGGGCTCCCTCCGGCCCGGAGGGCTGCTCGTTTTCTCCGTCGAAGTGGACGAATCGGCTCAAACCTACATTCTTCGCCAGACGCGCCGCTACGCGCATTCGCTGAACTACATCCGCTCCCTGGCTCAAGCTAGCGTCCTCACCGAGGTCAGCATCCGCCGCGAGATCCTTCGTACCGAACATGGCAAAGATGTGGAGGGCTGGATCGTCGTTTTGCGAGCGGGCGTGCAAGTTCCATGATCTTCAAAGGACCTTTGTATGCCCTCCACGCCGGGTTCGGAGCGTAGCGACGACCCGGATCTTTCTATATTACACGTGCTTCTGTTGTAACAGGCCCGTAACAACCCGCCTTGCCGGGAACTTCCCTCCCGCCTTACTCTCCAAAAGACGGCCACACTGAAAGGAGATCTCTTATGACCAGGCCAGCCATGCTTTTCCTCATCGCCCTGATCGCGCTTGCCTCGCTTGCATGGGCCGACGACCCCCGCCCGCGCACGATCAACACCAACGGCGAGTCGGTGGTCTATGTCGCCCCCGATGAGGTAATCGTGAACGTCGGCGTGGAAACGTTCAACGCCTCGCTGGATCAAGCCAAGGCCGACAACGACCAGCTCTCGCAGCGACTGCTAAAGGCTATCAAGGAAAAAGGTGCTCCGGACAAGCACATCCAGACCGCCAACCTGGAAATCGAGATCCGCTACCAGGACCATGGCCACCCATCCCTGGGCATCGAAGGCTACTTCGCCCGGCGGGCTTACGCGGTCACTCTGAAAGATGTCAAACGATTCGAAGAGCTCGTGGATACCGCCCTGAAGAACGGCGCCAATCACCTCATGGGCTTTGAGTTCCGCACCACCGAACTGCGCAAGCACCGCGACGAAGCCCGCAAGATGGCCATCCGCGCCGCCCGCGAAAAGGCTGTCGCCCTCGCCAGCGAACTCGGATGCAAAGTCGGCTCCCCACGCGAAATCCACGAGGCCTCGTTCGGCTACCTCGGCTACACCAGCTCCCATTGGGGCTGGGCCGGCTCAAACATGATGGCCCAGAACAGCATGCAAGTTGCCAGCGAAGGTGCCACCGGCGGCGAAACCCTCCCCCTGGGCCAAATCGGTATCCGCGCTACCGTCAGCGTCTCTTTCGATCTGCTGCCCCAGCAATGATCGGCGGTGAACCCTCACCCATGGGCTCCCCATAAACGCCGAACACCCGGACGGGCTGGCGGCGTCCGCCGCGGCGTACCGTCCGGGTGCTCGGGTAGCAAACGATTCGTTCGATTCGTCGAATTAACCAAGCATGTCGTCGCGGTAATCAACACCTTTGAGGATGTCTTTTGGCTCGTTCCAGGCCCGGTCGGA
>JBLNDH010000270.1:0-5996 GCA_050261455.1 Bacillota bacterium | reverse complement strand
GATATCCGTTTGTACGCTGCTGAGCATCGGCGGTTGCGCGGCGAAACCGATGACGTCGCCAGTGCCTGCTGCGACGACCACGCGGCCGGCCGATCCGGCGCTGCTGAGATTGACGGAACTGGAGCCCCCGCCGGCTCTGCCTCTGCCGGCCACGCGGCCGACCACCCGGCCGTCCCTCGACGCCATCCAGTTTTTTGCCCAGGCCCGCGCCGCCCAGCTCCGTGGCGATCGGCTCGGAGCGCTATCGCTGCTCGAAAGTGCCCTGAAGCTCGATCCCAACAGTTTCGATCTGCACTATGCCTTGGGGCGGATCTACCTGAGCAACAGCGGCTCCCAGGAGGCGGGGATCAAATCCCTCGAGCGGGCGGCAGCGATTGAGCCAGATCATCTGGAAGTTCAGCTTCTGCTGGGGCGGCAATACCTGGCGCGCAATGACCTGGATCGCGCCCTGAAACATCTGCGTCTGGCGACTCAGACTTCGGATTACCCGCATCTGCCGGAAAGCGCGGCACTGGTTGACCTGTTCCTTGCGCGAGCCTTGCAGCAGAAAGGGTACGACCTGGCGGCGGCCGACCAGTACGAGCAATTGGCCAGGCGATTGCAGCAGCGGCTGAATGTGCGGGGCAATCCTGAGCTGTTTTACCTGATCAGTCGGCCCGAGGCGATCTATGTGCAGGTCGGCGAGCTTTACGAGAAGCATTCACGTTACCAGGAAGCGCTGAAGTTTTACCGCCTGGCCGCGGATCACGAGACGAACAATTTCGAGTATCAGTCGCATGTGGTTCATGGGCTGCTGGGGGTGGGGCAGGTTGACCAGGCACGCCAGCTCGCGGCAGAACTCGTCAGCACGCATCAGGCCAGTGGCGATTCCCTTGAATTGTTCAAAGAGGTCTACAAGGGCCCGGGCGACGAGCAAGCGGCCATTGAGGCTTTGCGACGGATTCTCAAAAACCGCCCGGGCGATCGTTCGATGACGTTTGCCTTGGCGGACGTGCTGGGGTCGTTTGGAAAATCGGCCGAGGCGGAAAATCTGCTGGCCGACGCGCTGAAGCAAACCCCGGGCGATCCGATCATCGCGTCGCGCTTGTTCGACTTGTATGTCGATCGCAACGCCACCCAGGTGGCCGCTCGCCTGGTGATTGAAACGCTGGCCAAGCACCCCGATCTGCTGGCGCAGTTCGAGCCGATGTGGGAGAGACTGGCTCGGCCGTTTTCGCGAAATGCACTGCGCCTGCCGATGCTTCAGCAATTGAGCGTGTCGTCGGAAGCGACGGCCGCCAAGTTGTTTTTGACATCCAAGCTGGCTGAAATCTGGGGTCGCGAGTCGTTGTCACGCTCGACCCTGCAGCAGGCGGCGGCGGTGAAGCCGGCCTTTGCCCCGGCGTATCGCGAGCTGTTGGAAAGCTTTTTGGATCGTGATGAATGGAGCGATCCGCAAAAGACCGCGGCGGCGGAGCAGCTGATCGAGCAACTGAAGAAGCAGGATCGTTCCGAGCTGGCTGCGGAACTGCGTGGGCGGCTATTGCTGTACCAGAAAAAGCTCGCCGAAGCCGCCGCATCGCTGGAGGATGCGATTCGCCTGGGCAATAAGGGCCCGGTCGTTCAATGCACCCTGGCGATGGTGCTGCTGGAGCAGGGGAAGGACCTGCAGGCGGAGTCGCTGCTGTGGACGATCATCGGCGAGTGGTCGTCGTTCGACGAGGCATACCTCACGCTGTTCCGACATTATGTGAAGAGGGGGGACCGGCGATCGAGTGAGCAGGCGATCAAGGCTCTGCAGGGCTGGCTGGCGGCCGATCCCTCCAGCATCAATGCCCGCCTGCTGCAGGCGACAATTCTCATGCAAAGCGGTCGATCGGATATGGCCGAGACGACCCTGCTGGGCTTGTTCCACGAGGAGCCGGGCAATTCTGCGGCGGTGGCCGAGCTGTATCGCTTCTATACGCGTATCAATCGGCCGGAACAGTTCATCAGCAAGCTGGAAGAGGAACGCACGAAGCATCCGGACAATCGGGTGGCCGTCGAGATGCTGACAACGCTGTACATGGAACAGAAGCGTCCGGCAGAGGCGCTGCGCGTGGTCGAGGCCATGCGGGCGGCGGTGGCGGGGGATGCCGACCAGCTGTACTTTGTGTCGCTGTTGTACGAGCGGATCCAGCAGCGGCCGATGGCGGAGAAACTGCTGCTGGAGATCCTGAAATTGGAGCCCCACAGCGGTGCCAGCAACGACCTGGGGTACATGTGGGCCGACGAGGGTCGGAATTTGGAGCAGGCGGAAACGCTGATCCGGACCGCCGTGCGTGCCGAGCCGGACAACTCCGCCTATCTGGACTCGCTGGGCTGGGTGTTGTACAAACGTGGAAAATTCGCGGAATCGCACCGATATTTGCAGGAAGCGGTTGATTCTGCCGGGAAACCCGATCCAGTTGTGTTGGATCATTTAGGTGATACCCTATATCGCCTGGATCAAGTACCAGAAGCCGTCAAGATCTGGCGGCGTTCGCTGGACCGGATGTCGGAGATGCGGCAAGGCCGCGAAGATCTGAAGAAACTTCAGCTGCAACTCAAGCAGAAGCTTCATCAGCACGAGACTGGTCAACCGGTGGAAGTGGCGCCCGTCGCGGAAACCCCTCGAGGAACCGCGCAGGCCAAGGATTGATGAACGCGGCTCGACGGTTGATGGTGGACGGAGGCTCGTGCCGTTTCCCGCCAATCGCTGATCGCCAATGGGTTACTGGAGTAGCTTATGTCAGGACATAGTCACTGGGCCAAGATCAAACGTGCTAAGGGCGCCAACGATGCCAAGCGCGGCAAACTTTGGAGCAAGATTGCTCGCAAAATCATCATTGCCGCCAGGGCAGGCGGCGGCGACCCCGACCAGAATCTCACTTTGCGGTATACCATCGATGAAGCGCGGTCGGCGAACATGCCACGCGATACGATCGAGAAGGCGATCCTCAAGGGCACCGGCGAACTGGGAGCTACGAACTACGAGACCATCATCTACGAAGGGTATGGTCCGGGGGGCGTGGCCTTCCTGGTCGAGGCGTTGACCGACAACCGCTCGCGCACCGCGCCCGAGCTGCGCAAGGTCTTCGAGAATGCCGGTGGACGTCTGGCCTCCTCGGGTTCAGTGGCGTTCCAGTTCAACAAGCAGGGCCTGATCACCGTCAAGGCCGATGCCATTCCCGAGGACACGCTCCTGGAAAAGGCGTTGGAGGCCGGCGCCGAGGATGTGAAGAACGAAGGCGAAGTGTACGAAGTGGTGACGACGCCCGTGGCCTTCCTCAAGGTCAAGGAAGCGTTGGCGGCCGCCAAGGTCCCGATCGAGGCTGCGGAGGTTGCGAACATTCCCACCAGTACCGTTGCGGTCAGTGAGGATGCGGCCCCGAAGGTTCTCCGGCTGCTTGATGCGCTGGATGATCACGAGGACGTGCAGAACGTCTCGCACAACGCCGATCTGCCGGAATCGGTTTCGCTTTGAGCCGGCGATCGCATTTCGAATTCATTCGCAGGGGCGGACCGCCTGGTCCGCCCCTGCTTCGTTGACGAATTGCACTCCGGGTTCGCATCCCCACGCCGGGCTCGGAGCCAAGCGACGACCCGGATTCTCCTCTCGTTCTGAAAATGACTCCATGAACTCGGGGGCACGCCCGCATCGGGCGGGGCGGCTCAACCTTTCGCTACGGGCGTTCGGATTCTGCGTTGTCGAGGTGTGCGGGTGCGGATTAGATTGCCGCCCATGATTCGTTGGCACTCGAATCTGATTTGCAGCGATCCGCTCGACATGCTGTGGCATTGCGCCAAGGGTGAGTTGGCCTGCTGGCTGTCGGAGAAGCAAGACCAGGTCGGCTGGGTCAAGTACAGCCATCGGGGGATTCAGTTTCTCGATAAAGTAGAGTTTCCCCGCAAGCAGACGCGCTACATCTTCTCGCCGCGTTTTGTGATTCGGTACAACCAGGCCTTTGAGCAGGTTGTGGCCGGCTGCATGAACATGCCCCGTGACGCGCGGATGTGGATCACCCCGGAGCTGTACGACGGCTACGTCAACCTGCATCGGCAAGGTTATGCACACAGCTTCGAGGCCTGGGAGAATGGCCAGCTTGTCGGCGGGGCGTTCGGAATCCAACTGGGGGGGTACATCAGCTGCGAATCGATGTTCCACACGACCTCGAACGCCAGTAAAGCCGTTTGGGGGCAGACGCTGCTGCATCTGCGACAGCGTGGATTCAAGTGGATTGACACCAATTGCGTCGCCACGCACAGCGTCAGCTACGGCGAGGAATGGGTTCCGCAATGGCGCTTTGAGCAGATGCTGCGGGAAGCGTTGTTGCAACGGCCGAGCTTGGCCGATGATCGCCCCTGCTCGCCGGTGCCGTGGCAAATTCGCCTGGCCTTGCCGATGACGCGGATTGTCCGGGCGGCAGCCCGCCGCCTGCATGTACGACCGGCCGCCGCAAGACCTGGAATAGAGCGATCGGATTCCCCCCCCGCAAGGCGTACCGCCGAACAATTGTGAGTGCGGCGGCGGGGGGTACAATGTTAACCCTGATTCATCAGGCTTCGGAGGCTTCATGTCCCCGACACTGCTGGATATTGCCAAGGAAACTCGCACCAGCGTCAGCACCGTCAGTCGCGTGCTGGCCGGTGGCGGCAGCGCCGCCCGCATCAGCGAGGCGACCCGGGCGCGTGTTCTCGAGGCGGCTCGCCGCCTGGGGTATCGGCCGAATCTCGTGGCACGCTCGCTGCGCACCCGGCGGTCGCACACGGTCGCGCTGCTGGTCAGCGATATCGCCAATCCCTGGTTTGGCCAACTGGCTTCGCTTATCGAACAGAGCCTGCACCGCCACGATTATTCGCTGATGCTCTGCAACAGCGGCGAGGATCCGGAACTGGAGCTGGAATATCTTCGTCTTTTGCCGGGCAAAGGGATTGACGGGCTGATTCTCGTGCCCGTCCTGAATACGAAGAAGCCGCTGGAGGATCTGCTGCCCGCCAATCTTCCGCTGGTGATTTTTGATCGGCCGATTTCCGATGTCGCCACCTGCGTTTCCAGCGATCAGGATCAAGCCGCCGAAGTCCTTTGCTCCAGCCTTGAGCAAGCGGGAGTCAAGTCGGTGGCGATCATCTGTGGCCCCCAGCACGTCGTCACGCATCGCCGCCGCTGCGAACTGATTGCCAGCCATTTCCAGGTCCTGGCCTGCCACGAGGGCCCCGCACAACGCGAAACCGGCCGGCAAGCCTATGTCAAGTTCGAAGGCGTTCAGCCCGACGCCATCGTCTGCACGAACAACTTCCTCGGCCAAGGCGTGCTCGAAGCGCTGGAGAACACGGAAAGCCTGGCGATCCTCGCCTGTTTTGACGAGATCCCCATGATGGATCTCCTGCCGGTCCCGATTGTCTGTGGCGTGCAGGATGTCCCGGCGCTGGCCGAGGGGTGCGTTCAACTGCTCCTGCCCCAGCTGCGCGGCGAAGACCGCAAACTCGAGCCCCTGGTCCTGCCCACTCGCGTGGCGACCAACCGCGCCTTCCAGTCCATGCTCATCGAACACACGACGGCGGTGGGGGGGAGCTAAGCATCCCAACCCGCATGTCGTCTGAGCTACACACAATTCATTCGCCGCACAATCCAGTTGCAGAAAGAAGTACCCCCACGCCGGACTGTAGCGCAGCGCAAGTCCGGATCTATCCCGATATCGAGCGTCATCCGGACCTGCGCTACGCTCCGGTCCGGCTTGGAAAGCATCCCTGACGCACAATCCTTCTCCGACCGATTTACTTTTCCCCTCCCGTCTCTTAGCCTCTACCCTCCGGCTTCGTGCCGGATGGACTATGGGCATAGCGTTGTTATCCATCGTGCTCGTCGGAACTGCCGCCATGATGCTCGTTGAGCGCATGGGGGCGCCGGTGACGCTGCAATTGTCGTTCAAGGGCGATCTGAAGCGGGAAAGCCGCTGGTTTGCCCAGTATGGCCAGGGAGCCTGCGCGACCGTCAT
>JBLNDH010000269.1:0-3560 GCA_050261455.1 Bacillota bacterium | reverse complement strand
GCCGTGATCGCGTGCCCAGGTGCACAGCATCTCCCCCGAACCGCTGCCGAGGTCGAGCACTCGGGCCCCCGATTCCAGACGCAGCGCCGCGCCAAGAGTGGCAAGCTTTTCGGGTGTGATCGGGTTGTGGATGCGGTGAGCACTTTCAGTGATGTTGAATATCCGTGAGATGTCCATTGTGGAAAATCTCCTTACGGGTCAGCCATCTTATAGAGCCAGCCACTAGCTGCAACGTCACGGCAGCAGGAATCCGACTGCCCAGAGGAAATGCCATTCCGAGCAACCGCCCAAAGGTGCAGGGGTAACGATGGGTTGCTCCTTCGCTACAGCAATGGAGACTGAAATGACCGCTACAATGGAACAAACCGCAGGCATGGAAGAGGCCGCGTTGCTGGGCGCACTCGAAGGAGTCATCAAGAAGACCACCCCCACGGCGGACAGCATCCGGGGCGTGGTGGAGCAGGTCGTGAATGAACGCATGCCGCGCGTGGTGGAAGTGCATCACGGCGAGCTGAAGCTGGGCGCGGTGGATGGGTGGGTCAGAGCTGAGTTCGACAAGATTGCCAAAGCCGTCTTCACCGGGGAGAACACGATCCTGTTCGGGCCTGCCGGGTGTGGCAAGACGCTCGCTGCCGGCTGCTCAGATTGCCAAGGCTCTGGACCTGCGCTTCGCCTTCTGCTCGCTCACGGCGGGCATGACCGAGGCTCGGCTGGTTGCCCAAGAGGCAGCGGCCAAGTCGTTCTCATTATGGCAATTCGCACGCAAGCCAGCAGCGAAGTAAACGGCACGGGCCGACGACGATCGAATCCAGACACTGCTCGCGCTGATGCCAATGCAGGCATGAGAAGAGCTCGCGGACGCCAAGAAACAGACCGCGCTGTCGCCAAGACATGGCGCGGCCTGCGGGGGAGGACGAGGTCGGGGCCATTGAACCGATCAGTGGTTGTGCGTATGGCCCGAGCTGGTATCGTCCTTGTCAGTTGGCTTCTGGTCGCCCTTGGGCTTCTCCTGTTTGGGGACCAGATCCATGCCGCACTTGGGACACTTGCCTGGCTTGCTGGCCACGACTTCCGGGTGCATCGGACACGTGTATACGCTGGGGGCCGTTGTGGGACGAGTCGTAGCCTTGGAGCCCATCGGGCAACCGTCCGCTTTGGCATGTTGAGCCATCATCGGACAACCGTTGCTCGCGTTATCCTTGGCGGGGGCAGCACAGGCGTCATGTATCGCTGCAGTCATGCCACAACAACCTTGGGTGGGCTCTTCTCGATCCGCTCCAACAGCACGCATTGCAGCTACTCCAACAAACACCAGAACAACTGAGGCCAGTACAATACTCCGCAACATTCGTGGACTCCTTGGTCAGAAGACCGCATGAAACAATCCGCGACACTTCTCTCAAGAACGTAAACGGGTGGCGGTTGGGTTCAATCGGGGCTGTAAACTCGCATTCGGCGACCCTACAGTGTCAAGTGCCGTAGACGCAGGGCATTGCCGATCACCGATACGGAACTGAGGCTCATGGCGGCTGCGGCGATGATCGGGCTTAGCAGGATGCCCAGGAACGGGTACAGAACCCCCGCGGCGATGGGCACCCCCAGCGCATTGTAGATGAAGGCGAAGAAGAGGTTCTGGCGGATGTTCCGCATTGTGCCGTGACTGAGTCGTCGTGCACGGGCAACGCCGCGGAGATCCCCTTTGACCAGCGTGATGCCAGCGCTCTCCATGGCCACATCCGTCCCCGTGCCCATCGCGATACCCACCTGGGCCTGCGCCAAGGCTGGGGCATCGTTGATGCCATCGCCCGCCATCGCGACGAACCGACCCTGGTTCTGCAGCTCGCGAACGACTCGGATCTTGTCCTGAGGCAGCACTTCGGCCTCGACGCGCTCAATTCCCAGTTTCGATGCCACCGCCTGTGCCGTGGAGCGGCTGTCACCGGTGAGCATGACGACTTCCACACCCTCTTCGCGCAGCAGATGCAAGGCTTCGGGTGTGGAGGATTTGATCGGATCAGCCACGCCCAGTAAACCCGCCGGCTGTCCGTCCGCGGCCAGGAACATGACTGTCTGGCCGTCGGATCGCAGCTTCTCGGCTTGCTCTACCAGTGGGCCTGGGTCGATCTTAAGTTCCTCCAGCAGCGTGCGATTGCCCAGGGCAACGGTGTGCCCGGCAACCTTGCCCGTGATCCCTCGGCCGGTGAGCGAGCGAAACTCCTCAACGGCGCTGATCTCGGGTTTCCGATCGTTCGCGCCAGCGACAATGGCAGTCGCCAAGGGATGTTCGCTGCCTCGCTCCAGGCTTGCGGCCAACCGCAGCACGTCTCCCTCATTATGACCCTGTACGGCTACAACCGACACTAGCTTGGGCTTGCCCTCGGTGAGCGTGCCGGTCTTGTCGACGACCAGCGTGTTGACCTTCTCCAGGGCCTCCAGGGCCTCGGCGTTACGAATCAAGACGCCGGCGTTGGCTCCACGTCCCACGCCCACCATGATGCTCATCGGCGTTGCCAGGCCCAATGCACAGGGGCAGGCGATGATGAGCACGGCCACGGCATTGACAATGGCATAGGCCAAGGCTGGCGGAGGGCCGAAGAACGCCCAGACGATGAAGGTCACGATGGCCGTCAGAACCACGGCGGGGACGAACCAGGCGGCTACTACATCGGCCAGCCGCTGGATGGGGGCGCGGCTGCGCTGGGCTTCGCCCACCATCTGCACGATGCGTGACAGCAGGGTGTCGCGGCCCACCTTCTCGGCCCGGAAGACAAGCGATCCGGTGGTATTGATCGTGCCGCCGATCACGTTGTCTCCCGGCTGCTTCTCGACCGGGATGGGTTCACCGGTCATCATCGATTCATCAATGCTGCTGCTGCCTTCCAGCACGGTCCCGTCCACTGGCACCTTCTCGCCGGGACGCACGCGCAAGCGATTGCCGATGTGAACGTGCTCCAGGGGGATGTCCTGCTCGCTCCCGTCCTCTTTCACAATCCGGGCCGTCTTCGGGGCAAGGCCGAGCAGTGCCTTGAGGGCGCTGCTGGTCTGGCCGCGGACGCGGAGTTCCAGAACCTGCCCGAGCAGCACGAGGGTGACAATGACGGCCGCCGCCTCATAGTAAACGCCGACCTGACCATGGGCATCGCGGAAGGCGGCAGGGAAGATGCCGGGGGCGACCGTCGCCACGACGCTGTAGGTCCACGCCACCGCCACGCCCAGGCCGATGAGCGTGAACATATTGAGATTCCAGGTGATCACCGACGCCCACGCGCGCTGGAAGAAGGGCCATCCGCCCCACAGGACCACCGGAGTGGCCAGGATCAGTTCGATCCAGGTCAGCAGGCGAGGCGAGAGCCACGATTCCAGCGGCATGCCGGGGATGTGCCGGCCCATTGCCACGATTAGCAGAGGAATCGTCAGCACCAGGCTGACCCAGAACCGGTGGGTCATGTCCAGCAGTTCCGGGCTGGGACCCTCCTCGGCTGCAGCGGTGGCTGGTTCCAGGGCCATGCCGCAGATCGGACAGTTGCCCGGATGGTCCTGCACGATCTGGGGGTGCATGG
>JBLNDH010000268.1:0-6299 GCA_050261455.1 Bacillota bacterium | reverse complement strand
TGTTGTTCGGGGACGTGCATTTATGCTCGTCCCAAAGCCACTTGCTTTGCAGGACGTTGTCTCTACCAGCGAGCAAGCCCATGAACGACCAGCCCACCATTGCCTATTTCTCCATGGAGATCGGTTTGGAGGCCGGGATCCCGACCTATGCCGGTGGCTTGGGAATCCTTGCCGGCGACACGATCCGGTCGGCCGCCGATCTGCATGTGCCGCTCGTGGCGGTTACTCTCATTCACCGCAAGGGGTATTTCTATCAATGGCTCGATCCCGGCGGTCTGCAGCATGAAGACCCGGTCGATTGGGTGATCGAAGACTATCTCCAGGAAATGCCCCAGCGGGTTACCGTCAAAATCGAAAACCGATCGGTCCATCTACGCTGCTGGAAACACGAGGTCAAAGGGATTAGCGGTTCTGTTGTGCCGGTCTACTTTCTCGACTCCGACCTGCCCGACAACGTCGATTCGGACCGCCGGCTCACCGATCAGCTCTATGGCGGCGATCAGTACTACCGGCTTTGCCAGGAGGTGATCCTGGGGATCGGCGGTGTGCGAATGCTGCGGGCGCTCGGTTACGAGCAGATCATTCGCTTCCACATGAACGAAGGCCACGCCGCACTGCTCACCCTGGAGTTGCTTGAAGAGCACGTTCACGCAGCCGGTCGCAAAGGCATTGATCGCGAGGATGTTGACGCCATTCGCCGCATCTGCGTCTTCACCACTCATACCGCTGTTCCCGCCGGCCACGACCAATTTCCCATGGATCTGGTCCGCCGCGTTCTGGGTCATCACGAGGTTCTGATCGATTGGCAGAGCGTCGTCTGCCACGGCAATCTCTTCAACATGACCTATCTGGCCCTGAACCTCAGCAGCTATGTGAATGGGGTGGCCAAGAAGCATGGCGAGGTTTCCCGCCTCATGTTCGCCCAGTACACTATCGATGCCATCACCAATGGGGTGCATGCCGCCACGTGGACCTCCGAACCGTTCCAACGCCTCTTTGATCATCACATTCCCGATTGGCGCCGCGACAATTTTTCCCTTCGCTATGCCCTTAACATCCCCAAAGCGGAGATATGGAATGCCCACATTGTCGCCAAGAAGAGCCTCGTGCATTACGTCAATCGCGAGACCAATGCCGGCATGGATGCCGACATCCTCACCATTGGCTTTGCCCGCCGTGCGGCGGCGTACAAGCGAGGCGATCTGTTGTTTCACGACCTCGATCGCCTCCGTGCCATCGCTGCCGGCGCTGGGGCGTTCCAAGTGATCTTCAGCGGCAAAGCCCATCCCAGCGATGAGGAAGGCAAGCAACTCATCCGCCGCGTCATCGACGCCAGCCGCGCCCTCAAACGTCAGGTTCGCATTGCCTATCTGCAGAACTACGACATGGATCTGGCTCGGATGATTACGTCCGGTGTGGATCTCTGGCTCAACACTCCTCAGGTTCCCTTGGAAGCTTCCGGTACCAGTGGCATGAAGGCGGCCCTCAATGGTGTTCCCCAACTGAGCACCCTCGATGGCTGGTGGATCGAGGGGTATATCGAGGGTATTACCGGCTGGGCGATCGGCGATGGTTCCAAGGAAACCGCCACCGCCGGCGATCGCGCTCGCGATGCGGCCAGCCTGTACCAGAAGCTGGACAAAGTCATTCTCCCCATGTTCTATGGCAACCGCGATGCGTTCATTGAGGTGATGCGCCACTCGATCGGATTGAACGGCTCGTTCTTCAATACACAACGCATGATGGAGCAGTATGTCGTCAATGCCTATTTCGGCTTCTGATTGAGCACTGGCGATTCTGGCTCCCGCTTAATTCTTGAGTTCGGGCCTCTGCTCGATGCGCGCATAAAAAAAGCCATCCCGGGCAAGGACGGCTTTTTGTGGGGCTTCTGAAGAGATCCCTTCGGGGGTGAGTGAAGGAAAACCTCTTCACATGGGGAAAGAATGGGCTATTTAGTGTCCTGCCCGCAGCACTTTCTTTTCAGTCAACACTGCGAACAGGACGCTTTACATAGAGCAACGGTGGTGCCACCAAGTCCGCTTTCTCCGAGCCAATTCCTTGGATTTCACGGGATTTCGCGGGCCTTCTGCAAATGCCTGCACAGTGGCCATTTACAGCCATGCCGCTCTGTGGGCGTCCCAGCAGGACTGTTTGAAGCATCGGATCAGGTTGATTGCCAGCATTAAAATGCCCGACAAGTTGTCATAGAAATGGACCAATTGTCCGGACACCGGCCGATCAGGCATGCCCATCAAGGAGCGTGCGCCCGGTCTCATTTGCGCAGTTCGCTGATCAGATGCCGAATCTCCGGCAGGATCAGCTCGCTCATGGCCAGCTCCACCGCAGCCGTCGAGCCCGGCAGGGCAAACAACAGTTTGCCACCGGCGATGCCTCCCAAGGCTCGGGACAGCATGGCTCCGCTCTTGATCTGTTGGTAGGAGAGCATCCGGAACAACTCGCCAAACCCCGGCAATTCCATCGTCAGATGTTTCCTGATGACCGGAATCGTATTGTCGCGTCGGGAAATCCCTGTCCCCCCATTGGTGATAATCAGTTGCAGATCCGCCTGCACGACCAAGTCTGTCAGAAGCTCATCCAGATGGGCGGATTCGTCGGGGATTACGCGGTAGAAGGCCACCTGATGCCCTGCGTCAGCCAGCAGTTCGCGAATCCTCATCCCGCTTTTGTCGGTCTGCTCGGTCCGGGTATCGCTGAGCGTGATGACTGCACAGTGAGCCCGAACTACATCCGCGGCCTGCTGATGTTCCTGATAGCTCATACTCCCTCCGCAGCGGCTTCTAAAATGAGCCTGCTATCGCTGCTGCTCTGGCTGCGGCCGCTCGATTCGATCCTGATCCATTGGCTTGACCTTGAGCTGGCCGTTCTGCACATCGACGATATATCCCGACTGTCCCGGCCACAGATGGATGTCCATGCGCCCCGGGTCGGACTTGCCGAACGCGATCAGCTCATCCACGGTGAAATCCCCGGCGTAGATCCGCAGCACGCCATGCCCGCCCCCAGGGAACGACGCCGACTGGGGCCCGATCGTCCGTATCTGGCCCGACGGCACCAGGGTTCCCCATCGGCGTTCCCCCAGCTGGGGGGCATGGATCGCCACTTGTTCCGGCGATGTCCAGCCGTCTTCCATGGACCCATCGCTCTTGATCAATCCCACCGACAGGGGCACGGCACTGATGTTCTTGATGTCCACCATATACCCCTGCTTCGGTCCCGAGCAGGCCGCCGCGACAAACAACAACACCGCCGACGCAAATAATCGAAGCACCATGTCGGACATCCTACCCGACTCCAGGGGTTTGTCACGGAACGGTTGTTGGGATCGGGGTGGGGAGAGGGCTCGATTGTTAATACTTGTGTTACTTACGCACCAGGTCCCACTGTTTCTCGAGTCGCTTGGTGGAGACCGGCACGGCGGTCTTGAGTTCCTGGGCAAATTCGGAGACGCGCAGTTCCTCGATCATCCAGCGGAATTGCTCCAATTGGGGATCGTGGATCCTTTCCTGCTGGTTCTGCCTGGTCCGGGCCAGGTAGGCTTGCCAGAAGGGCAGCACCTCTGCCATGTGCTGGGCGTCACGCGTATGGCCGGCGGTCGAGAGCTTCTGAATGCGCAGTTGAATGGCTTTCAGATAGCGTGGGTAATGCACCAGCCAGGTATCCGGCGTAGTGGTGAGAAAACCCTTGGGCATCAGATAAGCCAATTGCTCCTTCACGTCGGCGATGGCCGCCGCGAACGCCGGGATGACCGGCTTGCTGAGCAGCAGCGACACCGCGTGATATGATGACAGGATGTTGTTGGCCAGCTCGGCGACCTCCCGGCCCACCTCGATCAAGCGATGCCGGCGGCCGGCCTGCAGACGCAGCTCGAACTCCATTTGCGTGCGCACCCGGGTATCGGGGAGAAATGTCCGGTTGATGGTCTCGCCGACCAGATCGTCCTTCAGGTCCTTGGCCGGTCCGAGCGTGGAGTAGTAAAGGGACATCGCCTGGAGGTTGGGCATGTTCGCAGCCACGTAGCGCAGCTCATCGTGAAGCTGGAGCACGAACAGGCGGCGCAGGCCCGCGGCGTGGGCGGCCTCGGCCGTTTCTTTCGAATCTAGCAAACGCAGCGAAACGGTGTTTCCATTGTCCACCAGGGCCGGGTACGCCGTCAGGTTCATTCCGTGACGCTTAACGGGGAGCGTCTCGGGCAGATCGCCGAAGTCCCACTCGGTGATGTTGTCACGCTGGTACTTCGGGTGGGGCAGCTGTTCGAAGGTGGCTTTGACCTGCACGCCGAGCTTGCGGCGAATTTCGTTCAGATCTCGCCCCAAGGCGAGTTCCTTGCCGGTCTCGTCGACAATGCGGAAGTTCATGTGCAGGTGATCGAAGAGCGTCGAGGGATCGAAGGCCTCGATGGGCACCTGGAATCCCGCCTGCTTGCCGAGAAACATCGCCAGGGCGTCCAGCAGCGAGCCGTCGCCGGGCTTGAGGGTTTCGAAGGCGGCCTGGGCGAAGTCGGGTGCGGGGACGAAACTCACCCGCAGGTTTTTCGGCAGCGACTTGATCAGGGCGGTGATCTTTTCGCGCAGGAGGCCCGGCACGAGCCATTCGAACCGCTCGGCGGGGACCTGGTTCAAGACGGGGAGCGGGATGGTCACGGTCACGCCATCGGCGGGATGGCCGGGTTCCAGGTGATATTCCAGGGGCAGGCGAAGCTCGTTGAGGAGCAGGAAATCCGGGAATTGCTCCTGGGTGATGTCGGCGGCGCCGTGCATCATCAGATCCCGGCGAGTCATAAACAGGATCTTGGGGTTTTGCCGCTCGATCTGCCGTCGCCAGCGATCGAACAGGGGGCCGTTGTAGATCCCGGCGGGGATCCGGGCATCGTAGAAGTCGTAGCGGGCCTCGGGGGGCACCAAGACATCGCGCTGGCGGCTCTTGGCTTCCAGCCGCTCGATCTCATCGATCAAACGCTGGTTGTGGCGAAGGAACGGCGCGTCGAGGTGGTACTCGCCATCGACCATGGCCTGGATGAAGATTTCTCGCGAACGCTTGGGATCGATCGGGCCGTAATGCACGGTTCGCTGGGCAACGATGGTCAGGCCATAAAGGGTCACCTTTTCGTAGGCGACCACATGGGCGGTATCCGGGTTCCAGTGCGGGTCGGTATACGTCCGCTTGACCAAGTGATCCGCCAGACCCTCGATCCATTCGGGTTGGATTTTGGCCGCCGTGCGGGCGTAGAGCCGGGTGGTTTCGACCAGTTCGGCCGCCATCAACCAGGAAGGCTCATGTTGAAAGAGGACGGAGCCGGGGAAGATGTTGAACTTGGTTCCGCGAGCCCCGGTGTACTCGTGGGGGTCGGTCTTTTGACCGACATTGCCGAGCAGGCCCGCCAGGAGGGCGCGGTGGATGGCGTCGTAGCGAGGCGAGTCGCTCTTCTGGCCGCCGCGACGATGCGTTGGGCGAGGCGAGTGGGACGGGGAGACAAGAGGTTTGTTGGTACGGTCACTCATGACAATCCGATCGTGACAATATAGTACGTTTTCGCGGCAAGAAAGCTCGCCGAGAGCGCAATTTGCGGGAGGGGCGGGGGTTGCGGCGATGAATGGGTTCGTTTTGCAGAAGAAAGTGGATAGTGGATGGAGAGGGGAAATGGGTTCGTTTTGTTGTTTGTCCTTGGTCCGTGGTCCTTTGTTCGTTGCTGGGGAAATGGGTTCGTTTTGCAGGGGAGAGGGGGTGGGGAGGCGACGGGGCGATAGAGCGACGCAGTGGGAGAAGGGAGAATAAGCGTAATTGGGCTGATTTGGGCATGGGTACCCCCGGCGGCAGGATGGGCGCAGCGGAAGCCGCTGACGCGGCTGCCTCACACATGAGACAGGTATGAGCACGTTAGCACTTTGTTTGGCTTTGTCAAGAGGGTGCGGCGTGGGGATTGTGAAACGCATCCTACCCAATGGATGGTGGGCGGCTCAGTGTCCCGCGGTGACCTGGCTGTCTCCGGCGGGGGTGGTGCGCTGGGGGTTGCGGACGTCGCTTTGGATTCGGCCGTCGTGGATTCGGATGACACGTTGGCAGCGGTTACCGACGGAGGGATCGTGGGTGACGAGGATGATGGTTCGGCCGGTGGCGACCAGGTCGTCGAAAAGTTCGAGGATGGCTTGGCCGGTCTTGCTATCCAAGGCGCCGGTGGGTTCGTCGGCCAGGAGGATCAGGGGATCGTTGACCATGGCGCGGGCGATGCAGACGCGTTGCTGCTGGCCACCGGAGAGCTGCATGGGGCGGTGATCGAGGCG
>JBLNDH010000267.1:0-7029 GCA_050261455.1 Bacillota bacterium | reverse complement strand
AACGGCATCGCCGGCGGCATCACCTTGGCCGGTGATGGCAAAGGCCAGGGATAGGGCCGTTCGCTCGTAACGGCGGATCAACTCGGCGAAGGCATTGCGATCGCCACGCTGTGCTTGACGGACCAGTTGCGGCACCGAATCGTCCACGCGTCACTCCATTGGGACTCTGCGGATATAGACGTTGGACGCGTGGGGGTTCTAACGGATTCCGGGAAATGAAACACGGGCAGGTTTGGGGCCTGCCCATGTTTACCGCACGGGAGATACGAGTATTGGGATGCGACTATCGCAGGCTGGCGTCATTGCCAGGGGGGATCGTGAGTTGCACCAGGACAGGTGCTTGGATCGCGTTGTTCAGATCGCGAAGCAGGTGATCCGGGGGTACCTGTTTGAAGCTGGCGGCCTGACGCACCGTGATGTTCCGCGCCAGGGTTCGGCGAAGGAGGGGGTTGCGGAGTTGGGTGAAGCCGTAGTGGTCGAAAACGGCTTGGGTGGCGGGGAACCAGTGCAGAATGTCGGTGACACGGTGATCGGGGCTGATCGTCAGCGGCTTGGGGGCGGAGGGCGTAACGATTGTCGGTGAGAGCTCTTCACGCTTGCCTTGGCGCATGATCCGGACCAGGCCGAAGCCCCACCAGGCCAGGCCGATCACTTCCAGGGTTCCGCTGAGGCCGATGATGGCGAAAGCGCCGGGGTACCAGTCGGTCAGGGTTTGGGTGGAGACGCGCAGGAAGCAGCCGACATTGACCAGGAGGAAGGGGCCCCAAAGGGGGGTGAGGGTGCGGGTGTCGAGGCCGTTGAGTGTGGGGACGACCTTGGCGGCGAAGCCCATGATCATCAGCGAGATGAAGCCAACGGTGATGGCGTGGCGGATGGCGCCATAGTAAGCGTGGCTGAAGGGAATGCCGGTCAGGGCGTGGTGGAGAGGCAGAAGCAGGAGCATGGCCAGGGAGATGGCCAGCCAGGCGTAGGCGGCGCGAACGAACTTGCCGCTGCGGTCGGTCTGCTCGAACGGACGCCAGAGCTTCCAGGGCAGTGCGATCATCGCGACGCCGATGGCAAGCATAATCCAGGGGATCATCAGCAAGGCAGTAATGGCGTGATTGTCGGTGAAGCGGTAGGCGAGGAAAATCGTGATTTCGCCGATGACCGAGGCGGTCAGGATTGAAAGGGCCCACCAGGCGCGATGGGGGGAGACTTGGGGCACGCCGAAGAGTGGGGGGAGCATGCGGATGGAAACGCCGAGGATCATGAATAGTGCCAGGCCATGAATCTGCAGGTCGCGCAGGGGGGCCTGATAGGTGGCTACGTACCAGAGCAGTTGGCCCCAGGTGGTGGCACGCATGGTGTTGTAAGTGTGCCAGACGCTCAGGAAGCTCATGGCGACGAACCAGACGAGGGCCATCAGCACAAAGCCGACGTAGGGTTCGAGTTTGCCGTGGCCACGGAAGAAGGTGGCGAGGATCTGGCCGGTAAAGAGGAGGATGGCGACGATTTCGAATGCTCCGCCGAGCATGGCGGCGGGAAGCGCCAAGCTCCACAGGCCGGTGGAGGTCATGCCCATGGTGCGAATGATCAGGCCGACCGCCATGGAGATGAACGCGACGACTGCGAGTCGCGGCTTGACCAGTTCGGTGTGCCAGAGACGGGGGAATGCCTGATAGGCGAAGCCCATGATGAACAGGCCCACCCAGCCGAAGATCTGGGCGTGGCCATGGGCGTTGACGTCGTGGAGGGAGATGCCGGTAAAGGTGCCGGTGAAACCGATCTGCCAGAGCAGGGCAGCACCCCAAGTGGCGCCGGCGGTGAGGATCAGGATGATCCCGCCGAGGAAATAGCGACGATAGAGGGTATCGGCGATGGATGGTGGCGTGGAGGAGTCGGTTGGGATGGGGGTGAGTATTGCCTGACGGATTTCGCGGAGAAGTTGGGGCTCATTGACGCCATGGGTCCGCGCGAAGAAACCGATCGACTCGACGGGACCCAATCGGCCGCCGCAGCCTTTCAGGCCGTAGCGATCGAGGGCCGTGCGGGCCTGGGGATGAGCCGCCAGCAGGTCCGGCAGCATGGTCTCCGAGTCGATGTCGGGCAAAGATTGGGTTTGAGTTTGTGCCACCATGATTAGCGTCCTCCTGTCAGCGTCTCGGCGAGCGGAGTGGATTCTTTCTTGCGTCCACTGAGTTGTTCGACCACAATTTTTCGCAGGGGCAGTTGTTGGAGCGAGATGGAGCGTCCGTGGCCCGGGCGATAGCCGCTGCGCAGACGCTCGTATTTGGTATCGTTCATGGTTTTGACGTACGCCTTCTCGCCGAGGTCGATCACGAGGACCAGGCGTCCTTCGATGAGGACGGAGGCGTAGTCATCGAGGGTTGGGCTGCAATTGTCGATTTCGAAGCAGACGCGGTCGTTGTGGGCGAGGATAGTGCCTTTGCGGCCGGTGAGGGACAGTCGCAGGTAGAGCGAGCCGTCGGCCCAGCAGAAGGGGAGGGGGATGGCGTAGGGATGCCCGTCAGGGCTGGCCATCGCCAGCCGGCCAATGGCAGTATCGGTCAGCATCCGCTCCACTTCGCCATGGGACATCTCAACCATAGTTCGCTCCATGAGTTATGGCGCCGGCCGTATCCCGATCCATTGGGGTGATCCCTGGAACTGGATATTTGGACCTTGATATCCATATTAGTGGGCCTATAGTCAGTGTCAAGGTTGTGGATGTTGGGAAACGTGATGAAACGGTAACCGAGGAGATTGATATGACTGCTACTGCAACGGTTGGGCAACTGGTGGCCGAACGCCCGGCTCGGGCGCGCGTGTTTGAACGGTATGGCATTGATTACTGCTGCGGCGGGAAGAAACCTTTGACGCAGGCCTGTCATGAGAAGGGTGTGGATGTGAACGCCGTCGTGCAGGAATTGTCGCAAGCCGACGCCCGGCCTGATGCGGAGGAGCGGAACTGGTCCGAGGCGAGCCTGACGGAATTGGCCGATCACATTGAGGCGACGCACCACGCGTATCTGAAGGGCGAGCTGCCTCGCCTGGCGTTTCTGACGCAGAAGGTTGCGTCGGTGCATGGCCAGCGCCATCCGGAGCTGGTCGAGGTGTTCCAGATCTTCGGCGAATTCAAGCAGGAGCTGGATGCGCACCTGATGAAGGAAGAGCAGATTCTCTTTCCGATGATTCGGCAATTGGAGGTTTCGACAGGGCCGGTGGAGTTCCATTGCGGCTCAATCCAGAATCCGATCCGGGTGATGGTGATGGAGCACGACAGTGCCGGGGATGCGCTGCAGCGGATGCGGGAGCTGACGCGGGACTATGCAGTGCCGGCCGATGCGTGCAACACCTATCGGGCGATGCTGGATGCTCTTGCCCAGCTCGAGGCGGACATGCACCAGCATGTGCACAAGGAAAACAACATTCTGTTCCCCCGGGCGATGGAAGCCGAGGCCCGGCAGGGCAGATGACATGAGCTTCTGACTGCTGCTGACAAGCTCCGATGCGCAAGGCCGGCCCGCGGGGGCCGGCCTTGCTGTGTATGGGGAGTTGGGCTATCCGGCGGTGTTGCTGCGGAAAGGGGGTGTCTTTTCTCGGTTTCTGTATTACATCGGAGGCGGGAGAATTTCCGGGTATTTTGCGCGGCAAATGTACACAGCAATATTATAATCCTCACCGACATTGAAATCTCCACCCCACGGGCTCGAATGCATTGAGGAGACTTGCCATGTATTGCATCGGTGGCATTCGACTACAAACAACATCCCAACAATCGCGGCGGCGATGGGCTAAGCCATCCGGATCCATGACCGAAGCCCTGGAATTGCGTCAACTTCTGACGGCGATCCCCCCGGCGGGATTCGACCTGTTTACCGATGCGGCGGTGACGACGCCTGGCCTGGTGGGAACGTACATCAACCGCAGCTTGCGTTCCTACAGCGCACAGAATGATTGGCGGGCGACGCAATCTGTGGCGGGAACGCGTACTGACCCGATCCTCAATTTCACTTCGGACGGCTGGGGCAGCCGTGCGGAGGTGGGGCTGACCCATGGCACGGATGACAGCTGGGACGATTTCTCGGTTCAATGGGATGGGTATATACGCATCTACCAGGATGGCACACCCCTGGCGACGCGCAGCGATGACGGTAGCCGGATGTGGATCGACATTAACGGCGACGGCAAGTTCGGCACGTCCGGCTCGGAGTTTGTGAACAACCATTGGGGCAGCATGCAGGGTGCGACAACCGGGCCAAACTCGGTGCCCCTCAAGGCGGGCGTCTACAAGATCCGCATCCAGTACGAGGACGAAGTTGGCGGCAACAGCATGCAGCTTTTGCCGGCGGTGGCGATGGTTCGCGTGGCGTATATCGTCCCGTCCAATCGGACGCCTCAGGCTCATGCGGTTGATAGCCTGCAGAATACCATTCAGTTGTACCAGAACTGGTATCGCGACCAGATGCAGCGGAATGGTTTTGGCGACAAAACGTTTCGCCTCGAAACCTGCGAAGACGGGGTTACACCGAAGATCCACGTCGTCAACGTCGAGGAGACCGACGATTACATCCGTCAGGACATGTGGGGCAAGGTGAGCGAGGTTGCCAGCAAGGCAGGCGTTCCGATATGGGCTGAAGGGCAGGTTTGGCTGCTGGTTCCCGAGACCCACATCATGAAGCCGGACGGCTCGATCGATGGCGGGGTTTGCCTCGGGGCCGGTTGGGGTTCGTGCATCGATGGTGGCGTGGGCATGGTGGGCAGCAATGGTCTGGCGGTGTTTCAGCCTCAATCGCTGACGGACAACCGTTCCTATGATGGCCTGACGATCGCCGACATCGGGCCTTATTCCCTTAAACAGAGTGTTTCATATGCCTGGTTCGAGGGTGACACCATCAGCAGCCTCGCTTCCACGTATCTTGGGGCGGCGCTGCATGAAATGAGCCATGGCTTTGGCATGCCTCACGATTTTCGCAACGACGACAACTTCCATGGCAACCTGATGGGCAACGGTTTGCGTGGCATGCGGGGGGCGGCCTATCCTGACCTCTACCCCAGTGATGATCTGCGTTTGTCCTATGGACAGGCGATGGCCCTGAGCACGTTGCCATATTTCACCGGCCAATCATTCCCCATCGATCGAACGCAGCCGGGCCTGTCCGTGCAGACCACGGGCTCTGTTACGCCCGTGAATGGCTTGCTGCAGATCCGCTTTTCGGCATCCGACACAAGTGGCCTGGCGTGCGCCATGCTCGATCGCAATGGGGAGCAGATCGACGAAATGTCGCTGTCCGGATCGAGTGCAACCAAGGTCTTTGCAACGCCGTATTACACCCCTGACCAAGCCGACAATTACGCCATTCGGGTTTATGACAAATACGGAAATCGCCGGACTGTGGAGGTCAGCATTACGCCGGCGTCGGGCGGAAACCGTGCGCCGCAGCCCTTTGTCTACATTGCCTCGTCTACGGTAAACGTCGGGAAGCCGATCACGTTCGATGCTTCCCGGACCAGCGATCCTGATCACAGCGCTAGCTCGTTGAAGGTCGAGTGGGATCTGGATGGCGATGGCGTGTTCGACACTGCGCCGAGTACCTCCAAGACGATCACGAAGACCTTTACGCAAGCTGGTACGCGTGTGATCCGGGCCCGCATCACCGACCCGGCCGGTGCCGTGTCGCTGTCGGCTCCGATTGGCATCCGCATTGTGCCTACGATGACGGGCGGGAATGAAAACAACAACTATTATCTGCGGGTTGACCCGGCCGATGCGGACCTGCTGCAGGTGTTCAAGAGCAATTCGCCGACGGGTACGCCGGCGATGACCTTGTTTCGGAACGACGCTCGCCCGCTGGTGATCAACTCCGGCGGGGGGAATGACGAACTCCTTATCGACTTTTCCAATGGTAATCCGATTCCGGATGCTGGCCTGCAGTTCGATGGCGAAGCCGGCAATAACCGGCTGCGCATCACGGGCACCACCAATGCCGATACTTTGATCATCGACGAAGCGCAAATCCTCGCAGGGGCGTTGCCGATTGACTATATCAACGCCAGCCTCTATCTCGGCCGGTCCGATGCGGGCCTGCCGATCACGCTGGCGGGGCTGGAACTGCAGCCATTTGCCAAAGCTTCACTGGCCAGCGGCGGGGGACTGCGTGTGAATTCCCTCACGATCTCGCCCGATGCCACGCTGGATTTGAGTGACGGGCATCTCATTGTCTCCGCCACTGTCGAGACGCGCCAAGCGGTATATGCCCAGTTGTCTCAGTGGATCCTTGCTGCCCGCAATGAGGGGGCCTGGACAGGAAAAGGCCTGACCAGCAGCCTGGCCAAGGCCAATCAGCAGACCGGCCTCTCGTTCATGATCAACGAGAAGGATGGATCGGCCATTCTCAGCACTTTTGCCGGGCAGAGCGTTGGAGCCAACGACATCCTGGTGAAGTACACCTGGAACGGCGACGTGGATATGAACGGGCAAGTGGACGGGGACGATTACTTCCTGGTGGATAGCGGCTTCATCACCCGACAGAGCGGTTATCGCAACGGCGATCTGAATCTGGATGGCAAGGTGGATGGGGACGACTACTTCTTGATCGACAGTGCGTTCATCGCTCAATCGGGAATGTTGGCGGCGCAAGCAGCTCCGGTTGTCCAGCAGTTGTTTTCCGCCGCCCCTGTGCTTGCGACGGAAACGCAGGATCTGCTTAGCTGATCAGGTCTCTTGCACTTGTGGCGATAAGTTCGTGGGCGCTCTTGATGACTCAGTCGATCAGAGACTACACCCACCCTTGCGGCAGGAACCAGGCGACGGGGCGGCCTACCTCGGCGCGTAATGCTCTTGCGGCCAGGTTCGGCAGCCACATGGTCAATCGGAAAACCAAACGGGGTAGAGGAAGCATATCGATCCTTTTGTGACTATGAGTTGCTCTCCAGAGGGCCTTGGGCGGGCGGCTGGAGAAACGCTTTGGCTGCCTGTAGCCGTCGAGCCGGTGTGGGCAAGGCCTGCACTAGCGATTGACGGCGGAGGGTCAGATCGGTTCTGGC
>JBLNDH010000266.1:0-3634 GCA_050261455.1 Bacillota bacterium | reverse complement strand
ACGTACCGAATTGCCAAGGGACAGGGGTACCGCTGGCCAGTGTTGGCCCTGATCTTTATGCTGGCCCAGCCGCTGGTTTTCCTGCATTCATTCAGTGAATTGACGGAACTGCCCTTTGTGCTGCTGATGGCACTGGCGTTTTGGGCGTATCAAGAGCGGCAATGGCTGGCGATGGCGATTCTGGTGGGGATGATGCCAACGTCCCGGCCGGAAGGATTTGGGTTCGTTTTTCTGGCGGCAGCGGCATTGCTGCTGCATCGACGGGCGCGATGGATCCCGGTGTTGGCGGTGCCGCTGGTGATCTGGAGCGTGGCGGGGTGGGCGTTGTGTGGACAGCCCAAGCCTTGGCTGCCGCGGGTGATTGGGTGGATCCCGGAGCATTGGCCCTATGAGTCTACGAGTGTGTATCCGCCGGGGCCGTTGTACCACTTCGTGGCGATGTTGCCGGTGATCGTGTCGCCATTTGTGTTCCCAGCGGTGCTGCTGGGGATTGGGCTGAGCTTCCATGGGTGGGGATGCCTGGGGGCGGTATTCAAGAAGAGTGTCCCGACCGGAGATCAATCCGGGTCGTCGCTACGCTCCGAACCCGGCGTGAAGGCTGTGGAATGGTTCTTTCGGGCGGATCACCGCACACGCTGTCAGTGGCTGATTGCGATCCTGCCGCTGATGATTCTGGTGGGGCATAGCTTGCTTTTTTGGCTGGGGCGGATGGCCAGCAGTGGCGAGCTGCGCTACATGCTGGTGGTGGCACCGTTCTGGGCATTGCTGGCGGCCAAGGGCTGGGAATGGGCGTTTGAGCGGTGCCAGTGGAACAGGCCGATCCTGTGGGCGGGGGTGGCATCGCTGCTGCCGATCCTGGCGAATGTCGCGTATCAGGTGGTGCCGCTGAAGATGAGCCTGCAATCCAAACGGGCCGAGGCGGTGGCTCGGTGGTATGAATCGGGCACGCTGCGGCAGCGGTATCCGAAGCTGGCGGCGTCGCATCCGGGGGTTTTTCACTTTACGGATGTGAGCCCGAGCGACAAAGAAAAGGCGGTGGAGTGGAAGCTGGATACGATCCAATCGGCTCCGCCAGGGACGGTAATGGTGTGGGATCCGATGTATGCGATCTTCAATGCGGACTCCAGCCGAACCATCGATATCCCCGACATCCTCGCTAAGGGGTGGGTGCTGGTGAGAACGCTCAAGGAAGAGAGCAGATCGTCGGGCAGCGGCCCCATTGCGCGGATGGCCGACCAGATCCAGAAGGACGAGGCGGGCAAGTGGTACATTTTCCTGAGTCCGCAGGATATCAACGGGCGGGTGACGGCGAATGAGGTAAAAGGGGAATAGAGGAGGGATGGAGCCGGGGCGGCGCTGCGCTCTGCCCCGGCGTGTGGAGGACATATCTGATCTGAGGACGCGATGAAGCGATGGGTGATCGTGCTGGCCTACGGCGTGGGGTTGATCGTGCTATTGACCCTTCTCTACCTGTCATGGTCCACCACGGGATGGTTTCTGGCCATCATCATCCCGGCGTACGTAGTCCTGGCATTCGTTGAGGACGCTCGGCAACGCCGGCGGCATGTCGAATTCAAGGGGTATTGCCTGCAATGCGGTTATGATCTGCGGGCCAGCAAGGTGCGATGCCCGGAGTGTGGGACGCCGATTCCGGCAGAGGCTGATGAAGTAAGGGGCCGCTGATTTCACTGGCGTGGTGTCACAGGGCACGCAGGGAGCTTTGACGGAATGCATCTTGCCTCGGTTTCTTACTATCCTACATGGTGGTATAATGAGACTGACGTCCGTGGAAATGCCATGGTTCACGGAACGCTTGAGGTTGCGATTGGACGATGAAAGCTACCGTGCTTTCCAGAACAGCTTGTTGGCCAATGCTGAGAAAGGCGACGTGATGCCCGGCTGTGGCGGGTTGCGAAAGGTCCGTTTTTCTGATCCCAGCCGCGGCAAAGGGAAGCGAGGCGGCGTGCGAATCATTTATCTTCACATCCCAGAGGCATTTCGCATCGATCTGATCGATGTGTACGGCAAGGATGAGAAAGATGATCTGACGCCTCGGGAGAAGAAGGTGCTTGCCAAGCTGGCGGCTGCGGCGAAAGCGGAAGCGATCTC
Organism: Bacillota bacterium; assembly: GCA_050261455.1. Taxonomy (GTDB): domain Bacteria; phylum Planctomycetota; class Phycisphaerae; order Tepidisphaerales; family Tepidisphaeraceae; genus JAPLNB01. Next base: position 1,525 of record JBLNDH010000266.1, on the reverse strand, counting down.
TGCCTACAAACGCAAAAGAGGTAATCGATGAGCCATCATGAAAAGGCGAGTTTTTTTGAGCGACTCAAGAACGGCTTGGAAGATAGTGTCGCCTATTCTCGCGGACAGCTCAGCCTGAAAACCACGCAGCTTCCCGCGCCACCGCCTCCGGCATCGCCCAGGCGGGTGAGGGCCCTCCGCAAAAGGCTTCGCATGTCTCAGTCGGTCTTCGCCGCTACGCTGAATGTGTCCCCGAAGCTCGTGCAGAGCTGGGAGCAGGGCCTGCGTACACCGGATCGAGGAGAGCTGCGGCTGCTTGAAATCATCGAAAGGAACCCGGACACCGTCAGCCACCTTTTTGCGGGCGAGCCGACCTGAGCATGGGATTACGGGTCAGACGGAGTCGCATCAGGTGCTGGTGGTGCATTCGACCATGTTGCGAGCCAGGAGGTAGCCGCCTTTGACGTTGCGGGCGGAGTAGCCATGCTGGCGGAGAATGCGTTCGGCGATGTAGCCACGCATGCCTACCTGACAAAGCACGCGGATGGGGCGATCCTTGTCCAATTCGGAGAGCCGCGACCGGAGTTCATCGACGGGGATGTTGATGGCGCCGCGAACGGTGCCGGCCGCGAATTCCTGGGGAGTACGCACGTCCAGGAGAAGTTCGCCATCGACGGGTTCGGGGATGACGGTGCTGCTCAGGCCTCGTTGCTGGTTTTGCGCGACGAAGGCAGCCATGTGGATGGGGTCCTTGGCAGAGCCATATTGCGGGGCGTAAGCCAGATCGAGTTCGGTGAGTTGGTCGATGGTGCCGCCGAAGTGGATGGCGGTGGCGAGGACGTCGATGCGTTTATCGACGCCAGTACCGCCGACGGCCTGAGCGCCGAGCAAGCGGCCAGTGGGGCGATCGTAGATGAGCTTCAGGTGCATCTGTTCGGCACCGGGGTAATAGCCGGCGTGGTGCATGGGATGCACGTAGGCGGTCTCGACGTCGAAGCCGGCGCTGCGGGCGGCCGCTTCACCCAAGCCGGTGACGGCGGCGGTGAGCTGGAAAACGCCGACGACAGCGGTGCCCAGCACTTTACCGGCGGCGGGGGAAGTCCCTGTTGCGGCGTGCTCGCCGGCAATGCGCCCGTTGCGATTGGCGGGGCCGGCCAGGGGGATGCGGGCGGGCTTGCCGGTGACGGCATGGATCACTTCCGCGCCATCGCCCACGGCGTAGATGTCGGGATCGCTGGTGCGTAGGAAAGAATCGACCGCGATTGCGCCGGTTGGGCCGATCGACAGGCCCGCACTCTGGGCGAGTTTCACATTGGGGCGAACGCCGATGGAGAGGAGGACCAGGTCGGTTTCAACGATTTCGTTGTTCTCAAGTTCAATGTGGGTTACCAAGGATGGAGCCGGGGCGGCGCTGCGCTCTGCCCCGGCGTGGAGGGCTTTCAGGCCGGTGCCGGTGATGAGGCGGACCTCGTGGCGGGCCAGTTCCTTTTCGATCCACGGGGCAAGTTCCGGATCGAGCGGCGGCAGGACGTGGGGGGCTTTTTCG
>JBLNDH010000265.1:0-5519 GCA_050261455.1 Bacillota bacterium | reverse complement strand
GGAGTGTCGGCCTGTCTCGGGAACTGTCCGCGGCGCTGCCACCAGTATCGGAGCACCCGGCCGCCAGCATGGTGCCGAAGACGATCGCTATCACCGCCAAAAACATCCAACGTTGAGACATGGTTACCTGCCGTTTCACCCACACACCCAGTGGCCATCGAAGAAGTCCATCAAGGCCTGGGTTGCTGCTTCCCGGTTACCAGAACGAGCAGGCCACGTGCATCGGTTCACTTCAAAGTCACTGCCCGGCCTGCCGGACCGTCATGCGTCCCATACGGGTCCTGATAATCGGGCAACACCAGGGACGCTCTGCCGTCTCCATGGGAGAACCTGAGCCGCGCGTCCCTCGTCACCGGCTCTTGGGCGGACAAGTGAACCTTCCAGGGTCACTGGCTCGTTTGTACGGATAGCAAGATGTGCCTGATGAGAACGGACCATTGAATCAGCGAAAGGCAACAGAGCGGTTTTACAGCCTCGTGTGGCCCCATCGGGCTGCCGTGTTGCGCACCGCGCTGTTCTTGACGCATGATGCTGCGGAGGCTGAGGACCTTGCCCAGGAAACGCTGATCAAGGCCTTCCGATTCATCAGCGCGTTTCAGGACGGAACGGACATGAAGGCGTGGCTGATGACGATCCTGCGCAACACGCGAACGGATCGGCTCCGCGCAACGGCGGCCGAGGCGGGAAATGTCAGCCTTGACCGGCTATACGCCGAGCCTGCCGACACAGGCGAAGAGTTCGACGCTCCCTGGGCGTGGCAAGACCCAGAGCAAGTGCTCAACGGATTTGCCGACCAGCAGATCATTGATGCCTTGCTTGAGTTGCCCGAGGAGCTTCGCTGGACCCTGCTCTTGGTCGACGTCGAGCAGGTGGACCATAAGGACGCTGCCAGGATACTGGGCATTCCGGTGGGCACGGTGAAGTCACGGGCGCATCGGGGTCGCGTGCTGTTGCGGCGAGCGTTGTTGCCGATTGCCAAACAAATGCGGTTAATTCGTTAAGAGGGACCGTTGTGGCGAACGGCCAGGAAACATGATCACGACGGACTACAGAAATCCTGATGACCGGCTCGACCGAGCCATATCGAACCGCTTGGCCCAGTTGCGGACGCTCCCGGTGGATACGTCCCGGTTGGAGGCACGCCTGCGCCAGCACATTCCTCAGTGGGCTGAACCCCGGAATTATCGTTTTCTTCTTCTGCGTCCTCTGAGGGCGGCAGCGGCGGGGTTCGTCATCCTGGGCATGATCCTGGCGGCGATCATCAGTTCCTCTAGCGGCCCGGCACTGGCCTCCGCCGACAAGCTGGCGATGGCCCACGATGAGATGGTATCCGGCCGCTCGCATCAGATGAGGGTGAGCTCAATTGAGGCGGCATCAGATGCATTGTCCCGGGAATGGTCGCAGGCTCCGGCACTGCCCGATATGCCCGACGAGCACGTGATGGCGTGCTGTGTTCACGAAGTAGGCCGAAAGAAGATGGCCTGCGTGTCGTTGAAGGTCGATAACGTCCCGATCACGATGGCGGTGGCCGACAGCGCCGACGTCAGGGTGCCCGAAAGCAAGACGATCCAGGCCAGCGGCGTATCTTGGCACGTCAATTCTTCCAAGGGCGTCAACATGGCCATGACTGAACGAGGGGGACGATGGGTGTGCCTGATGGGTCGGCTCTCGGTTGATCGCTTAATCGACGTGGGCGGACAACTGCGATTCTGATAGAGTCATGTTTTGGAGCCAGCGCAACACTAGGAAAGGAGCCTCTATGGTCTGGGCACGCATGAAGACGATCGTCGCGATTGTCGGTGCGGCACTGCTGACGGGATGTGCGTCGAACACACCGCCGCAATCGACCCTGACCCCGACAACGCAGGGAGTCACCTGCACCAAGTGCCAGGTGACCTGGGTCAAGATTCCCGAAACCAACCAGAAGGGCCGAATCGTCGGCTATACGTGGGGGAAACGGGATGTTTGTCCCGATTGCATGGACGCGGTGCAGAGCTTCTTCAACACCGGCAAATTCCAGCACACCTGCAAGACCTGCGGCGATGCGTTGCAGATTTGTGAATCGCACTGAGCACCCAACGGCGCTCTGCAGCCGTGAACGGGGCACACGCCCGGCTTGTTGAGCCGAGGGCGCGTGCTGTCTATCCATGTGGCCCAGTCCCAGTAAAGACAACGTGTTCCGTGTCTTGGCTCCAACCTCATACAGTTCCGGCCGGCCTTACAGATCGTACTCGGCAGCCAGGAACTTGGTCGTGTCCACTGCGGCCATGGACTGCTCGATGAAAGTGCCTTCCTGATCCGACAACGCTTCGACCCCGCGCTGGATTCGGTCCAGCCACGGCAGTTCGCGCTCGTGAATGTGCAGCCGCCCATCGACCTGGGCCGAGCGAAGAAGCTCAACCGCCGTCAATGCGGCGGCTTTTCCCGCTTGGTAATCATCCTTGGCGGCAACGATAGCGCGGGCCACGGCCAAGACGCTCTCAGGAGCCAGAATGAACGCCTGCGGGTCCAGGGGGGCATCCGACCGGACCAGCCACCGCTGCAATGCTGCGGCCCCCTGTGAGCCATCGGCGATGGCCTGATTCATCAGTCGGCAGTCATAGATCAGCTGCTCCAGGTAACACGTGGGAGCCATGCCGCCCAGCAGTTTGATGTTCTGCACCGACTCATTGCTCCAGGTGTCGCAGGTTGCCGCCGCCACGTTGCCCACCGGGCTCCTATGCGCACACGCGGCCGTCTTGCCTTCCATGGCCATGGGGAAACCGGTGATGGCCTTCAAATACGGGTTCTCATACCCGCAGTCCTTGCCCGGCCCGACCGCGCCACACTCGTACGCCACCAGTGAGCGTACGGCCGAAACGGCCCGCACCACCGCCGCGAAGACACGCGGGATCATCTTCTGCTCGGCCAGCACCATGGCGGTATTGGCGAAGCCGCAGGCGGTATCCCCGGCGCAGCGCACCCCATGCTGCTGCGCGATCCGGTCCAGGTGCGTCCAGAGGAATCGCATGTCGCGCACGCCCATGATGCACAGCGAGAAGATCACCTGCCCGATGTCGCACATCGTCAACGCCTCATCGTGGACTTCTTTGCCGCCCACCGACTCGATGCTCAACAGCTCCGCCCCTGCTGCAGCGCAGCCCTCGAACGTCTTGATCATGTTCTCCCAGAGCAATCCGCCGCGCATACGCGGTGGTCGTTCCATCTCGCGCGTGTCGTTGGGGGTGATCCGCAGCACACTCTTCAGGCCATGCTTGGCGTATCCGTCTTCCAGGCCGTCCGCCAGGATCTTCGTGAGGTCGATACCCCACTGCGGGTCCTCGGTCATGGGCGGCAGGGTCTCGAACTCCACCACCAGCCCTGGAGCGTCAAGTTCCGCGGCCCGGCTCACGGCCCCGGTGATGATCTGCCGGTAGTGCTCCCGAATCTGCGGCATGGTGGCCGCCTCAACGCTCATGGTCGGCAGCGTGAAGTTGAGCTCCGGGTAGACAATCCCACCGCCGATGGTCATGCCGCGCCGGGTGGTTAGGGGACGCGGGGCATGGCCGAAGATGAGCTGTTCGGGCCGATCAATGGCCAATCGATCAAAATGGGGCATGGGCGCACTCCTCTATAAGGATGGGTATGGGCAATCGATTGATGTGCAGAGCGTAGCACGCCGCGCCCAGGCCGTCCTGAACGGACGTGTCAGACTTTGGTAATCTGGTGCTCGCGCCGGTATCGGGCGGGGGTCAGGCCGTAGCGCCGGCGGAAGACCTTGGTCATATAGCTCTGGTCCGTAAAGCCGCACTCCAGGCAGATGAGCTTCAAGGGCTTATCCGACCGCAGGAGCAGGTCGGCCGCGCGTTCCGATCGCATTCGATTGAGGGCTTCGGTGAAACTCTGGCCAAAGTGCTTCTGGAACTGCCGCGAGAAGTGGGAGGGCGACATGGACGCCGCTCGCGCGGCCTCATCCCGGCCGATCTGCTCGCTGCAATGTTCGGCCATGTACCGCAGAGCATTGGACAACAGAAGTGAATTGGCCTGGGGAGCATGACGGCGGATCGAGTCCATGATCCGCTCCAGCATCTCACGGAGCCATCCGGCCAGCGGCTGCTCATCTCCGATGGCCGCCAGTTGCGCCAGGCTGCTGTAGTTGCTGCCCAGCAGTTCCTCCGGCACACCACCCGCCTCGACGGCCGTGCGAGACATCATGGAGACCAGCTCCATGAAGAAGCTCTTCACCAGATCCAAACGGCTGCCGGCCCGATGGATCATGCCCACCAGCAAACGGTTGAGGATGGACCTGGCTTCGCCCCGGTCTCCCTTGCGGATGGCGGCGATCAGCAGCGGCTCCTCCAGCAGGTACAGAGCACGAATGTCATAGTGCGGGCTGGCCTTGAAGGCGTGAATGGCCTCGGCGCGAATGCGTTCCTGCTGGGATTGGCGACGGTGCAGGTCCAGGAGCGTGGCATTGGTCAGATTGTGCTGCTCGACCAGGCCGAGCAGATCGGCGCACGCACCGCGGATGTCCATGGAAGGCGAGTTGATCTCGTCGGGGAACAGCCGCCGTTCGCTCACGCCTGCGATCAGCCCGCCCAGGAGCTTCTCGTTGTGCATCAGGGGCACGCCCCAGATGAGCACCTCATCGGCACTCAGCTCGACCACGGGCTCGCCCCAGCGGAGCGACTCGTGAATGGCCAGGCGTCGGCCCTCCTGGTGCATGGTGCTCGTCCATGCCTGGGCACGAAAGGCGAGAGCCACATGCCCTTCGGGATCAGCGGCGCACAGGCCAACACCCCAATGGCGGTGATAGCGATGAGCCAACCGCTGGAACAACTCGCGACTAATGCCACAATCTGCCGCCATAGGACTCCTGGGCGGCTCGTTGGGGATAGCTTGACCGATTACAGGCCAATCAGCCGGTCTGCGCCAACCACAAGGCCCAGCGTCACCAATGCGATGAAGATCTCGCCCACGGCTCCGACCACGAACGGCCGCCAGCCCTGCTGGCCGATCTCGCGGACGTTGGTCCGGAGGCCCACGCCGGCAAAGGTTAACAGGAACGCCCAGCGACTCAAGTTGGCCAGGCTGTTGAGCTGGTTCTTGTTGAAAACGGCGAAGCTGGCCAGGGTCGAAAACAGGAGGAATCCCAAGACGAACTTGGGAAAGCTCTTCCAGACGAAGGCTGCCTTGGAGCCGGTGAACTGGCGGCCGCCGCGGGCGGCGAAGTAGAGGGCTGCGCCGAGAACGACGAACCCGATCATGGCGTTGCGCGTGGTCTTGGTGATGACCGCGATCTTGGCCGCGCCATCGGAATAGAGTGCGCCAGCGGCGGTCGCTTCGGCGGTGTTGTCCACCGACAGACCCGCCCACACGCCATACGCTCGCTCACCCATGTGCAGCCCGTGGGCGATGGCCGGATAGGTCAAGAGGCTCAATGCGCCCAGAGCGAGGATTGCGGCAATGGCATAAGAGGAATCCTTCTCGTCGGCATCGATGGCTCCCTGGGTGGCGATGATGGCTGAGACGCCGCAGAT
>JBLNDH010000264.1:0-10293 GCA_050261455.1 Bacillota bacterium | reverse complement strand
GGGCACGGGTATGCTGGGACGGCGGCGAATATCAAGCTGCACCACAATGTCGGCGGGCTGCCGGAACAGTTGGGATTTGAACTGGTCGAGCCCCTGCGTGAGCTATTCAAGGATGAAGTCCGCAAGGTGGGCGGCGTCCTCGGGCTCACTGAAGAAATCGTCTGGCGGCATCCGTTCCCCGGCCCCGGTCTGGCGGTGCGTGTAATGGGCGAGGTGACGCCGGAGCGGCTGCGGATCCTGCGCGATGCCGATGAGATCGTGCTGGAGGAGCTGGTGGCGGGCAATCTGTACCGCAAGACCGCCCAGGTCTTCGCGGTGCTCCTGCCGATCGGCACCGTGGGCGTGATGGGCGATGCGCGGTCGTATGATTCGGTGGTTGCGATTCGCGCCGTGGAGTCGCAGGACTTCATGACGGCCGACTGGGCACGTTTGCCATACGATGTGCTGGCGACGATGTCGAGCCGGATTATCAACGAGGTCAAAGGCGTGAACCGCGTGGTTTACGATATCAGCTCCAAGCCGCCGGCGACAATCGAGTGGGAGTAGCTCCCTGGCTTTCTGATTTCACGAGAACACAAGAAGCCCGCGGCCCTGTCTCCGCGGGCTTCTTGTCTTTTCTGGTTTTTTGATTCCAGCCGTACCCACCGTTCCGGTGAGTCGCCGGGATGGACTTGTCTGATTTGTTCTTGCCCCGCGGCACTTGGTGGGTTATCGTTTCTTTGGGCGAGGGCATCACGGGCAACCCTCTTTAGCCGGGTTTTCTGTTGGGAGGGTAGGCGTTGAGTCCATCTCGCATCTGGGTTGTCGTTGTTGAACGATACGGATTGTGACAGAAACACACTCGGGAATGGCATGGTCGTCGCGGATGGCCATGCATCAATCGGGAATCAGGGACCACGATTTGGAGGAAAGACCCCCATGCGCATTGGCCACGATCAACCGGACAATTCAGCAATGCATCGTGAAATCACGGGATGGCCGAGGCCTGGGTCTGCAACCCTTGCCCCGATTGGGTATCGCCCACATTCCCGCCGGGTGGCCGGGATGGCGAGTGCGGTTGTAGGTCTGTTGACATGTCTCACTCCGACGTATGCCGAAACGACCTCCGCGCGGTGGATCGATCCTGTGACGGGTTCATGGGGTGAGTCTACGCGCTGGTCCACCGACCCTCAGGTGCCGAACAACGGATCGCCGGAGGAACAAAGTACGTATGACGTGTTCTTCGATGCGGTCGGCTCGCCTTACCGGATCGGGCTGGAAGGTGATGTCGATGTAAACAGCCTTTGCCTCGACTCGAGCGACGCGACATTGCTGCAGACGCGGGGCCGACTCCATTTGGCCCAGGATCTGCAGATCAATCGCGGGGCCTATGTCTTCGACTGTGACACGCTGGCGTTGTGTCCGGTGATTGCGGATACGCACATTGTTGTCGGGCCCTTGGGAAGATTTGAGGTCAACAGCAATCGAGTTGGCAAGCTTCAAAATGTGATGCTGGCCGGGAAGTTGTCCTTGCTCGGAACCGGTTGCGCCCTGGTCGAGAAGGGCCTGACATTGGCGGATGGGCAGATCGTTTTTGCTCATGATCACGGTTGCCTTCAATTCTCAGGTGCCCAGGAACTGGCCGGCCGAGGGCAAATCCTGTTCGAGGGAACTGGGGACTTTACCAGTAATGTCATGAGCGTAGTCGGGGGCCCGCTGATGATTGGCCCGGAGATTCTGATCAAGAGCGTATCCATCGGGGCCAGCCTCGACGCTCATCTGGCGTCCATGGCCAACCATGGAACGATCTGGTCGGCTGCAGCGAACCATTCGCTCACCCTCACAGGCAACTGGTCTAACGCGGGCGTCCTCAAAGTCACCGTTGGGACACTCTCGCTGAACGGCGATTGGTCCAGCACCGGCAGTCTCCTGGTGGCGGGGGGCGTACTGCAGACCGCCGGCAACTGGTCCAATAACGGACCGATTCAGGTGGCCGGTGGCGAATTGGAACTGGGTGGGACCTTCTCCTCCGGCGATCTGGGCGACTTCACCCGCACCGGTGGCGTGGTGCGCCTGGTTGGACGATTGCAGAACCAGGACAAGACGCTGGATCTGGATCGCACCGGTCCCCTCATCATTGACCGTACGGGGCAGATTGTCGGCGGGACGGTTCGATCGACCGGCGATGCCAATCTGGTTGCCGTATTCGGAAGTCTCGACGGCGTGACGCTCGATGCCAACCTTCGCCTGGCGGATGAAGCGAGACTGTCGGTCCTCAACCCCCAGCCGCTGGTTCCCGGACGCCGTATCGAATTCGACAACAACAGCAACGGCTCGTACACCTTTCTGCAGTATCCCGCCAATACCACCATCAGTGGGCAGGGCCAAATCCTCTTCGAGGGCCGCAGCGGGCATGCCGAGATCCGCCAGGATAGCGGCACGCTGACGATTGGCCCGGATGTGAAGATTACCGCTTCCCGCGGCATCGGATGGGTTGGACTTCCGGACGGCGACCTGGTCCACCAGGGACGGGCCGAAGCCATCTCCACCGGAGACCGCCTGATTCTTCAGGGGCAGCGCGTCATTAACAGTGGCGTTATCGAAGCACACGGCGGTGGCTTTGTGCGCATCAACGGCCGCTGGACTAACCAAGGTTCTCTTCTGGCAACCAGCGGCACGCTGGAACTGGGCGGGGAGTTCACCACCGTCGACATTGGCAATCTCGAACGCGGCCCCCAAGGCGTTGTTCGGCTGGCGGGATGCCTGGACAATCACGGCGCAGTGCTTGCGTTGGATAACCGGTTGGGCTCGCTGCAACTGACCGGTGGCGGTCGCATCGTCGGCGGCACCGTGCGCTCGGTGAATGGGACTCAACTACTTGTCCCCGGAGTCGATTATCAGCCATATGGTGTTCTGGAAGATGTGAGGGCCGAGAGCAACATCTCCGTGGCTGGACATGCGACGCTGGGGATTGTCGGTTCAGTTGACCTGGTGGACAGCCGCATCACGCTTGGCGACAGCTCTTACTACTCCTCCCTCGAGTTCTTGGCCGATGGCACGCTCTCGGGCTCCAATGCGGTCGTCTCCTTTGAGGGGCCGATGGCCAGCATTGTGCAGACCTATGGCCAGGCGACGCTGGGGCCGGGATTGACCCTTCAAACCGGTTCTGCCAGTGGGCAGATCGTGGGGCGTTTCAACGCTACGGTCGTCAATTACGGCACCGTTGCCGCACGCGGATCCGGCAAGCAGATTAGCTTTGATGTGAATAAAGGCTTCACCAATAAAGGTGTGTTGGAGGCCAGCAACGGTGGCAAGCTCACCTTCTGGCAAACCGTCTACAATGCCGGCTCCCTGCGCATTGACAATGGGACCGTGTCCGGGCCTCTGGTTAATGAGGCCGGCTGCCGTCTTGAGGGTAGAGGTAAGCTGGATATGCAAAAGGGAACCCTGTTGAGCCACGGCGTGATTGCGCCGGGGTTCTCCGCCGGTATCCTTCAAATTGACGGCAAGTACGAGCAGGCGGCCGACGGCATCCTCCAGATCGAGATCGGCGGCAGGACTGCAGGTACCCAGTATGATCGGCTCGTGGTCAGCGGGGACGCTTCGCTGGAAGGTACGCTTCAGGTCCTGCTGCTTGGCCAGCCCCAGTTTACTCGCGGCAATCAGTTCGATGTGCTCACCGCAGCCTCGATTGCCAACAAAGGATTGTACCTCGATGCCCCGACGCTTCCCGGCGGCTTGGAGTTCGATTGGTCCATCGTTCGCTACGGCTCGCAACGCATCTTACGCCTGACGGTAGTCCCTGAGCCAGCGATGCTTGCAGTGCTGGTGCTCAGCGGTGGCATGGTCTGGGCCGGTCGTCCCACCAGACGCCGCTCATAGCAATCCCGCATGCAATTGCACAATAGTGTCCATGGACCGGAGCCCCTGGGCTTTTGCGATTTACACTGTTTACAACTGGATGCGTGGGATCAATCCCAGCGGAAGACGCCCTTGCCCCAGGCGTAGATGTAGGCGACCAGAAGAATGGCGACGAAGACGAGGATTTCGATCAGCAGAATGGTGGTCGTGGGCAGGCCTTTGGCGATGGCTTCGGGGAAAAGGGTGGCCCAGGGATAGAAGAAGACGATTTCCACATCGAAGACGAGGAAGATCATCGCCATGAGGTAGAACCGGACGTTGAAACGCCGGCGGGCATCGCCGATGGGGATCATGCCGCTCTCGTAGGGGGTCTGCTTGCCCGGGCCAGTTCGGCTTGGGCCGACCAACACGGACATGACGAGGGTTCCTACCACAAACAGCAGTCCAATGGCGATCAACAGAATCACCGGAACCCATGCGGAGCGGGGATCGTTAGCAGCCTGAGCCAGGAGGGGCAAAACGTGCATTGCGTACCTCACGTGTTTGAAACCATACTCTAAAGGCAATGGGCCTGGATGGAAAGGTCCATCCCTTGATGTTAGCCCGGGTCAAACAACTTGTCCGCAGGCGTCTGCGCGGGATGCAGTGGTCGGGGTGTTACCCGATTGTTCTGCCCCATGTCTGGCTCAGCGACGTCGATGGGTCGGTGGCGCTGTGCGATGGCACGCGGACGATGAGGCAGGTATCGCAGAAAGGCGGGCTGCCGCTGGAACAGATCATCGGCTGGCATGATGAGGAGTTGATTGTGATTTGGCCGAAGGCATTGGTGCACGGGCCTTTGGTGCAAGATGATCGGCCGAGGACTGTCGTTGTGTCGCCGCATCCGGATGATGCCGCATTTTCCGTTGGAGGCATGATGCTCCGGCAGGCGGCAACGAGCCGTGTTGTGGTGTTGGATGTTTTCACCCACACGGCATGGTGGCGCTATGGCGAGCCAGACCCGGATCGCGTGGTGGCGATGCGGTATGCGGAGGAGAAGTTGATGTCGCGGCTGGCGGGGGTGGAATTGCGCATGCTCGGATTGCCCGAAGCATTGTTGCGGGGGTATGAACTGGGACAGGTGTTTGCTGCTCAGCCGGGCAAAGCGGATCTGCGCGTGGCGGCGGAGATCGGGGCGACGGTGAGGACCCTGGCGGCGGAATGGCCAGGGGCCCAGTGGTGGCTGCCGATGGGAATCGGGGGGCATCTGGACCATCGCCTGGTGAGAGATACCGCGGCAAACGCTTTGCAGACGGCCGGAGTGACAGGGGTGCGGTTCTATGAGGATCAGCCCTATGCCGCCGAGGGATGTAATCTTGTTGACAGCGGTAACTGGGCCGGGCGCCCGCGGGTGAGCTTGGACGTGGATATCAGCGGGTGGTTACGGTGGAAACTCGAACTGTGCCGAGTGTATGCGTCCCAGATCACCTGGCCGAGAATTAGGAGCCTGGGTGGGTATGCCAGGCGCATTGGCCGAGGGCGGGCGGTGGAACGGCTTTGGGGATCGGGGGCTTGAGAAATGGTTTCACGACCGTGAGGAGATCCGGGGCGTCGCTGCGCTCCGAGCCCGGCGTGGGGGGAAGCGGCTTCTAAACGAATAGATCGAGCAGAGCGGTTTTCCAGCCGTGGGCGTAGTGGTGATAACGGCCGGTGAGGAGTTCCCGCAGGAGCAGGGGGAGACGCAGGAGGGGGTGGGAACGCATGCGCGACCGCGTCTGGCAGAGGGAGAGTTTGCTGTCGATTTTGGCCAGAATGCGGCGATCGATGGGATAGGTAGGGGATCGCAGGAGGCGATCGCGAAGGGTGGTGTACTCGGCGGCGCGAGCGAGGAAAAAATCAGCATCGACGGCGCGTTTGGCTTCGATGTATCTACGCCAGACGCTCTTTCTGACCCCGCCGATGGCTTGACGCTGATGTTGGCGGTATTCGTTGAGGGGCTCGGGGATGATGCGGGATTTGGCGATGGCGCTGATGGCGATGGCGATCCAGGCATCGTACATCCAGGTGTCCGGGAGGGGCAGGATCAAGGGTTTGAAGCTGGCGCGAAAGGCCAACGTGGCGCCGGCGACGAAGCAGTGCTTCAAGAGGATATCGAAGCCCCGGTCCTGGGCAAACTGGGCTTGCTGACGCGGGGTGAACTCGAGTCGCTGCCAGAAGGTATAGCCGAGGCGATGAAGCTGCTCATCCACCACATGGGCGTCGGCGAAAACTAGGCCGATCTGGGGATCCTGAGCGAACGTTTCCTCAAAGCGGGCGAGTTTGTCGGGATGCCAGACGTCGTCTTGGTCGGAGAGGAAGAGGATATTGCCGGTGGCGAGAGTGATCGCCTTCTCGAAGTTCCGGCGGATGCCGAGGTTTTCATCGTTGATGATGAAACGGGTGAAAAAGGGGGCACTGGCAGCGAAACGGCGGATGATGGCGGGGGTGTCGTCGGTGGAGCGGTCGTCGCAGATGACCAGTTCATCGGGCCGGCGCGATTGGGCGGCGAAGCTGTCGAGCTGCGCCTGGAGATAGCGGGCGCCGTTGTAGGTGGTCATCGCGATGGAGAGGCGGGGATGGGGCATGGTCTGTGATCCTGGGCGTGCGGAGGCGTTGAATTTGCCACAGAGGACACAGAGGACACAGAGAGAAATGTTTCGAATTTGTTCCTCTGTGTTCTCTGTGCCCTCTGTGGCTCGTTCGCTTGAAGAGCGACGCGGCGCCTTACGGTTGCTCCTTTCGCGTGCGGACTTGGAGTTCCATTTGCCACCAGGTGTGGAGTTGTTTGAGGGTCAGATAGTCCATCGCTTGGAGGAGCTTGGTCTTCCAGCGGTTGGAGAGGTAGAGGTCGTACCATTGTTCGATGCGGAGGCCGGCGTGGGTGCACCAGCGTTCGAGGCGGCGTGGGGTGAGGACTTGGAGGTGGGTGGAGTCGAAAATGCCGGTGGGGTGTTCGGGCCAGTCGCCGCGGAGGAGGAATTGGTGGAGGACTTTGATGTTGCGCATGTTGGGGACGCTGATGACGACCCAGCCGCCGGGGCGGACGGCTTGGGCGTAGGTGGCCAGGGCGTCCCAGGCGCAGGGCAGGTGCTCGAGGACGTCGGCGAGGATCAGGCCATCAAGAGAGCCTGCGGCGAAGGGGGTGCGATCGTCGGCGGCGACGACACGGGCGGAGGTGAGGCGGGTTTGGGCCAGGGCAATGGCTTCGGGGGAGATGTCCACGCCGTGGACGGCGCGGCCTTGCTGGACGAGGATGGCCTCGGTGGCGCCGCTGCCGCAGCCGATGGAACCGATGACGCGGCCATCGGGGGGAATCATGCGAAGGATTTCGTCGCGGACGCGATCTTCGTAGACGTAGGCCATGGGATCCTCGTATAGGGAATCATGGCCGGTTATGGGGGTGTTGTCGAGAGGCGGACAGAAAGTGTCCACAAATCTCCTCAAATCAGCACAAATCTCGATTAGTGCAAGCGGCAGAGAGATTCGTGAGGATTTGAGGAGATTTGTGGATCATCGATCGCTTCTGGTGAAGAAAACCGTTGGATCAGGGCTGGGGGTTCTTGGGGGCCTGTTGTTTCTGGATCATGTTCATGGCCCGGCCGAGGGGCACCCATTCAACGTGGCCATCGCCGAAGAGCATATTGACGCCTTCGCGGTCGTGGTTCTCGGGTTTCTCGTAAGCCAGGATTGTGTTGGCAGGCACACGGTTGTTCATTTGGCCGGCGAGGTAGATGTAGTCGGAGTTTTCGTTGACCCACTTGGCGGCGTCTTCCGGCTTGTTGAAGCGGAGTTGGGCAGGGCGGGGATGGTTGCCGGTGGGGCACGTGAACACCATCGGCGGGAGATCAGCGGCGGTCATGAGCGTTCCCAGATCCGGGGGGAATTTGCCTTGATTGTCTACGGAATAGAGCATCACGCACTGGCCGATCTGGCGGAGGTTGGAGGCGCATTTCACGCGGTTGGCGCGTTCCCGGGCAGCTTCCAGGGCGGGCAGAAGGATGCCGGCCATCATGGCGGAGGAACCGACGGTCATGTTGCTGTTGGAGGTCAGGGCCTCGCTGCCGGGGAAGGGGGTGATGGATTTGACGTGATAGCCGGCCTCGTCGGTCCAAGCGAAGGTGGCGGCGGGGGTGAGGTGTTCCAGCAGCCGGTTGAAGGGCGGGAAGACCAATGCGGGGGTTTTAATGCCGCTCATATTGGCGACGCCCAGACCCAACTGTGCCAGGGGAAGCAGTGTTTGGTAACTTTCGGCAGCGACCTGGGGCAAATCGATGAAGCTGAAACTGGCGGGCTTGATGCTACCCATCTGCTTCTGCAGGGATTGAAAGTTCACGTTGTCGAGGATGGATTTATCCTTGCGGGATTCGGCGGCGGCGACGACGGTCTGCGGGTAGAGGCCGATATAAAGCACGCCATCCTTGATGGTCCAGGAGGGGGCGAACAGCGGCACGCCGAGGGTGTGCAGGGTCAGGTTGCCGACTTTCTGCTGGGTGAAGGAGATCTGCATCTGTTCACGCGCCAGCGCACCGGCCAGGAGCATGTTGCCCATGTTTTCCAAGGCAACGAGCGAGCGCTCGGCCTCGGCGGGCTTGGCGAGGCGATTGACGAAGGTAACGCCGGTCATGCCCGTGCCCGTGCTCACAGGATCGATGTAGAAGGCCCATTCGGTGCCCAAGGCCGCGAGCAGATCTTGGCGCAGATTGATTTGGAGAGCTTGATTGATCTGGGCCAGGCCGCGATCGATTTGAGCGGCGGCTTCGGGGTTGAGGCCTGCAACAAAGCCTCGGACGCCATCGAAAAGGGCGACAAGATTGAGTTGACCGGCGCCGGCCCAAGTGGTGGTTTGCGGGATGAGCTTGACTATTTCGGTCGAGAGCGGCTGAGTGTCAAGCAACGCCGCGATGCCATTCCGCGGCGAGGACATGGCAATGAAACCCTGCGTGCACCATTGCTTTCCATCGAAGCCGGCGGCGAAGAGAATCTCGCGGAGGCCGGCCAGGCCAAGCGCGTCGCGGACTTTGGCCCACATCGCATAGGAATCCGCGTCGCTGGTGTCGCGCAATTCGCCATCCACGAGGCTGAGCATTGCTTCGCCATCCAGGTAGAAGAGAGCAACCGAGTCTTTGCCAGCCTGCTGGAGGGCACGCTGGAATTTGGGGTTGCTGGCCAGGGGCTTGGGTTGATTGGGGGATTCCTTGCCGGCCAGTGCCAGGTTTTCCTGTTCATAACCCACGATCAAGGCCACCAGGTCCCCTTGCTTGACTGTTTTGATCGGGAGATCCGCATCTCGCCCGGCCAAGGTTGTCACGGCCTGCAGTTGCAGCAGAAGGGCATCGGCATCGTTGCCCGCCTGGCAGAGGAGGCCGATTTTGGGACGAGGATCGCCGGTTTTGAAATCGGCTCCGGCGAAGAAGAACGCCGTGGGATGTCGCCAGAATATGCTGCCGACGGCCTGAAGGGCTTGGATGGCGGGAGCCGCCTGGGGATTCCTCTTGATGACGGGAGCCAGCGCTTGTGGGATGACGTCCTGGAAGAACTCGGGGAGGTTGGAGGAATCGAGAAAACCTTTGAGGTGCGAAGTCTGATAAGCGGGGGGCATGGATTGGCTGCCTTGCCAGCCGATGTAGAGGATGGCGTCCGCGGGGACGCGATCGCCGAGGGGTTGAGCGAATGTGACCAGAGGGAATATCACCGCAGTCAGCAGCCCGGCCAGAAAAACGCGCATGGAGTTTTCCCTTTCTCGAAAGCCCGACTAACGAAGTTATCCGAACCCTTTTGACCCCAGAAAGGTCTTAAGGTTGCATGATAAGCAAAGAAAGGAAGACACGCCAGCAGGTCGACGCTGGGGTAGAGGTCAGATTCCGCCTCCAGCGATTCGCTCTGCAAGAGAAATCCCCAAGCCGGACTGTAGCGCAGCGCAAGTCCGGATCTGTCCCGATTCGAAAGCCATCCGGACCTGCGCTACGCTCCGGTCCGGCTTGAGTAGCATTTCTGGGCATGCCAAACCCAGCTCGCCCTTCCCCCTGGGCAGATGGAATCCGTTCCACCGATCAGCCGCCATTGCGGGGCAAAAAGCGCAAGGGCCTCTCTTTCGAGAGGCCCTTGGGCTCACTGAATATCAGATAGCAGGAAACGGCTTCACATCTGTCGAGCCAGCTGCGCGATTTGTGACTTGGCCGTTTCCACTTCGGTCGAGGAAACCGTCTCCGGGGCGACGGCGGCGATGAACTCCGGATAGCCCGGGGCACCCATCTCCGGGATATCCAGCCCGGCAATTTCGACATCGGCCGGCACCCGGTTGGTGCCCAGAACTTTGCCGATCACCCAGAAGATGCTCCCCGCCGCTACGATGTTCCAGGTTGCACAGACCACCACGCCGATCGCTTGGGCCACCAACTGCATGCTGTTGCCGTAGAACTATCCCTTCACCGTGCC
>JBLNDH010000263.1:0-10390 GCA_050261455.1 Bacillota bacterium | reverse complement strand
CCAGCTTCTGCGCGTTTTGGCGGATCCGCAGCGGGGATTGGCGAAAGTATTGGTGGATGGGAGCCGGCCGGTGGACATGACGCTGCGGCCATTGCCGTTTTACTTGGCCAAGGCGCATGATCTGGCGGCGAAGCTGCCGACAGATCCGGTCCGAGCGATCGCGGTGGTGCTGGGGTTTCTGATCGCGATGGCGTTATTCGGCAACATCGTGCGGTTCTTCCAGGAGTATCTGTCGGAAAAGGCAGCGGTGCTGACGGTGCGGGACATCCGCATGCACATGTACGACCATTCGCTGCGGCTGCACCTGGATTTCTATGGGCGGAACGGGACGAGCGATATCACGAGCCGGCTGACGCAGGATGCGCAGGGGCTGCAGGATGGGCTGAAGAGCATCGTGGGCGGAAGCGTGCAGGAGTCGATCAAGGCATCGATGTCGCTGGGGCTGGCGCTGTTCACGTCGTGGCAATTGACGCTGTTCATCATCGGCTTCGGGCCGATCATGTTCGTCCTGATCAAGAAATTCGGGAAGAAGATCCGGCGGGCGGCGCGGACGGCGTTGCAGAATTCGTCGAGCATGCTGGGGCAGATCGAAGGGTCGCTGATGGGGATTCGCGTGGTGAAGGCGGCCAACGCGGAACGGTTTGAGCGGCGGCGGTTCCGGGGGATCATGGGCCAGCTGGTCGGGCAACAGTTGCACATTTCGCGGCTGGCGGCGTTCAACACGCCGGTGCTGGAGCTGCTGACGCTGGTGGTGGTGTGCGGGATTGTGCTGGGGGCGTCGTACCTGGTGCTGGTGACGGAGACGCTGAAGGCGGGCGAGTTTTTCCTGGTGATGGCGGCGCTGATGGGGATCGGGGAATCGCTGCGAAAGGTGAGCAAGGGAAACACGCTGTTTCAGAAGTCGAACGCGGCGGCCGCCCGGCTTTTCGAGGTGATCGATCAGCCCGGGGAGCGTGTGCGAACGAGGGCGGTTGGCACGGGCAACAATGGGCAGCCGGTGTTGCAGGCGTGCAAGGTCCTGGGGCCGATGCAGCACGAGGTGCGGTTTGAGAACGTGACGTTCACCTATGCGAATGCGGCGCAGCCGGCGGTGCGGGAAGTGAACTTGGTGGTTCCGAAGGGGAAATCGGTGGCGGTGGTGGGTCGAAATGGCAGCGGCAAGACGACGCTGTTGTCGTTGCTGCCGCGGTTTTATGAGCCCCAGCAGGGGCGCATTCTGGTGGATGGGGTGGACACCCGCGATGTGACGCTCGGTTCGTTGCGGAAGCAGATTGGCATTGTGACGCAGGACTCGGTGATTTTTCCGGGGACCATCGCCGAGAACATCGCCTATGCGATGCCGCTGGCGACGCGGGAGCAGATCATTGCCGCGGCCAAGCGGGCGTTTGCGCATGAGTTTATTCTGGAGAAGCCAAACGGGTATGACACGGTGCTGGGGGAGCACGGGGCGCAGCTTTCGGGTGGGCAGAAGCAGCGATTGTGCATTGCGCGGGCGATTCTGCGGCAGACGCCGATTTTGATTCTGGATGAGGCGACGAGCCAGGTGGATGCGGAGAGCGAGCACCTGATTCAGCAGGCCATCGAGAGCATCATGCACGAACGGACGACGTTCGTGATCGCCCATCGGTTCAGCACCATCGTGTCGGCGGATACGATCGTGGTGATGGATCGCGGGCAGATCGTGGGGATGGGATCGCATGAAGAACTGCTGAAGAGCTGCGAGACGTATCAGAACTTGTATGAGCGGCAGATGGTGGCGGTGGCGGGATAGTGGCCGCAGATGAACGCGGATGAACGCAGATCAGAAGCGAGCACGGGCGAGAGGCCCGTGCTTTTTTGTTGCCACCGATGGGGCACAGATGGACACCGATGAGTTGTGGCAATGGAGAAGGACGTGGCGGAGGTGAGAGGCACTACTGGAGCTGCATGGGCGAGTGAGCCCATGCCACGTCTGCTTGTTGGCACAAATGAAGTATTGATGCACACTGATGGAACGCGCACGGGCAAGATGCCCGTGCTACGGTGGCGGGGTCTAGAGTTTTCGAAAGAGGGTGGATGGGCTGCAATCTTCGAAGCGGAGGGCGTGGAAGAACGGTTGGGAGGCAGAAAAGCTCAAGGGAAGATAGACACGAACTTCGGGGACGCCGATGCGTTTGAGCTCGGCCAGGAGGGTATCGACGAGGCGACGGCCGATGCCTTGGTGATGGAGTTCGGGGAGAACGGCGAGACTGGTGAGGGTGGCGATGCCGCTGTCGATGAAGGCGGAGATGAAGCCGACGATGCGCGGGCCCTGGGTGGCAACGTAGCCGCGCTGGAAGCGAAGGTCGAGGTCGAGCTTGCGGAGGGCATCTTCGTTGAACGATTCGGGGAGGGCCTTGGCGACGGCAAGCAGGCGAGGCAGGTCGGGCTGACGGTAGGAGCGAATGCGCAGGCCCGTGAAGGTGGGATGCTCCGAGGCGGCGGGGATTGGGCGGGGCACGGGGGTGTCGGTGGTCTTGATCCATTGCAGGTACAGGCCATGGGGGGGAGCGGTGGAACCGGCGGCCTGGCGGTCTTTGGCGGCGAGCATCTGGGAGATGGCATCGGGGGAATGGCGGCCGAGGCCCACTTCAACGAGCGTGCCAACCATAATGCGGACCATGTTCCATAGAAAGCCGCTGCCTTCGACGGCGATGACGATTTTTCCGTTGCGCCAGGTGACATCGCAGGCGTGGATGGTGCGGATGGTGTTGAGGCGGCCATGGCCGGGCTTGGCGAAGCTGGCGAAATCGTGGGTGCCGATGAAATGTTTAGCGGCGTCGCGCATGGCGGCGCGATCGAGCTTTTGCCAGCGGTGCCAGACCAGGTCCGGGAAGAAATTCGGGCGTTCCTCGGTGTTCCAGATGAAGTACTGGTAGCGTTTGCAGAGGGTGGAGGAGATGGCGTCGAAGGTGTCGGGGACGGCTTCGATGGAGTGGATGAGGATGTCATCGGGAAGGCGGGCGTTGACGGCACGGCGGAGGCCATCGGGAGGAATCTGGATCTGATCGGTGTCGAAGTGAGCAACCTGGCCCTTGGCGTGAACGGCGGCATCGGTGCGGGAGGAGCCGACGACAGTGACGGGGTGATTTACGACGGACCCAATCGCGTGGGCAAGGGTTTCCTGGATGGTGGGCAGGCCAGCGGACTCGTTTTCCGGGCGGGGGCATTTGTAGGTTTCGATCCAGGGTTGCTTTTGCCAGCCATGGTAATGCGTACCCCGGTAGGCAAGGATGAGCTTGTAGCGTTGAGTCGGCATGCGGGGTATTGGACACCAAGCGGGGGTGTAGAGGAAGGGGTCAGGGGTCAGGGGTGAGGGGATAGGGGTCAGAGAGCGAAGGCTGAGGCCGTCTGCTCGGAAGCGGCTTCAGAACCATCTGGGGAGTGCTCCTGGAGGCTTGCTGTTAGTGGCTCCCGTTCAACAGGAACGCGGTTCTGAAGCCGGCTTTTAGAACACGGCGGTGGAGCCGATCGGGGTGGTGCTGAAGAGATCGCTCGTGATGGTGGGCGTAGTGAACGCGGTGGTCGTGGGAGTGCCGATGGAGGTATTCAGCACGCTGCCGGAACTGAATGGGTTTTGAAGGGTGGAGCCGGCGCTGGGGACGGTGGAGCTGGAGAGCAAATCGACGGTGTTTGAGGTCAGGCCGGTGATTGGATTGGAGACGGGATTGGTAATGGGGGTGACAATGGGAGTGGGTTGAACGACGAAGGGGGTGCCACCGGAGACGTTGGTACCGGTGTTTATGCCGGTGGTCGTGGGGGTCGGGGAGGAAATGAAACCGTTGGCTTGGCTGGCAAGAAAGGCGGGATTCAGGTTGTTGTTGGCGACGTTGTTTGTGGTTGTGCCCGTCGTAAGGGTAAGGGTGTCGGAGAAGGCAAAGGGGAAGGTCCTTTTCTTGTCGAGGCTGAAGGTGCCGCGAACGGCAGTGCCATTGATTTGGGAGAAGACTTTGCCGCCAAATGCCTCGCCGTCTTGGGTCACGGTACCGGTGATCGTGCCATTGAGCGAGTTGTCGCCATTGGCAAATGCCAAATTGACGTCGCGGCCGGTGATCGTGCCGGTCACACCGGCTATACCGACGCCATTGAGATTCAATGTTCCAGCCAGCTGGCCGCCGACGGTTTCTTGATTGAACCTTAATACCATGACCAGCTTGGAGCCGGGCGAGACACCGACCGCCCGTTTGACCGTGAATCTGCCTTTGTAGATGCCCAGCATATTGGGCAGGGCCGACGAGTTGTCATTGTTGGACTGTTTCTTCGATGCCGGGCGGGCAGAGGCATGGAGGGGGGCAGTGAGATCCTGCATCGGGCTGGCGACGGTGAGCAGTTGCCGATGTTCCAACGGCTCAATGGAAACGGGTTTGGCGGAGTGATGCCGGCTTGTATTGCCTTGTTCGTCCGCCCGGATCCACGAAGAAAGAAGTGCTAAGCGCATGGTTGTCTCCAAGGCGTCCTCAGGTTAAGGCAGAATCCGCTCGGAGCATGATTAAATATCGAAGCGAGCGGACGGGCAGCGCACGCCACCCCAAAACATAAACATGCAAAACGGGTACCGGATCCGCGATGGCGAGGAGAGTGAACTGTAGAAATAAGAAAGGGCGGCATGGGGATGCCGCCCTTTCTTCAGGGTGCGTATTCGATTGAGGAGCCCGGCCCTGCGGGCCGCCGCCAAGCAAGGGGGCGGGCTTAACTGAGCGATTGGAGCACTAGATTCCTAGATAATGCGTTCGGCGATCTGGACGGCGTTGGTGGCGGCGCCTTTGCGGATCTGGTCGCCGGCGACGAACAGGTCGATGCCCCGGCCATCATCGCGGCTCATGTCCTGACGAATGCGACCGGCGAGGACGTTGTCCTGATTGCTGGCTTCCAGGGGCATGGGGAAGTGGTTGTTGGCCGGGTCATCGATAATGGTGATGCCGGGGGCCTTGGAGAGGATGGCTTTGACTTCCTGGGGAGTGATGGGACGCTCGAATTCGAGGTTGATCGATTCGCTGTGGGCGCGGGGCACGGGGACGCGCACGCAGGTGGCGGTGACCATGATCTTGGGGTCGCCGAAGATCTTGCGGGTTTCGTTGACCATCTTCATTTCTTCTTCGTTGTAGCCATTCTCCGCGACCTTGGAGTTGTGGCTGAAGAGGTTGTTGACAATCTGATGGGGGAACTTGTTTTTCTTGATGGGCTGGCCAGTGGCGTAGGCCTTGATCTGGTCATCCAGTTCCCAGAGGCCCCAGGCGCCGGCGCCGCTGACGGCCTGGTAGGTGGAGACGATGATGCGTTTGATGCGGTTGGCCTTGTAGAGGGGCCAGACCGGGACGTTCATGATGATGGTGGAGCAATTGGGGTTGGCGATGAGGCCGGAGTGCTTCTTGATGGCCTCGGGATTGACCTCGGGGACGACCAGGGGGATGCCGTCCTTCATGCGGAAGGCGCTGGAGTTGTCGATGACGACGGCGCCAGCCTGGACGGCGATGGGGCCGAATTCCTTGCTGATCGGGCCACCCGCGGAGAACAAGGCAATGTCGACGCCCTTGAAGCTGTCCTTGGTCAGTTCCTCGACGATGTACGTCTTGCCTTTGAAATCGATCTTCTTGCCGGCACTGCGTGAGCTGGCCAGCAGCTTGAGGTTCTTGATGGGGAAATTGCGTTCGGCAAGAACGGTAAGGAACTCCTGACCTACGGCGCCGGTGACGCCAACGACAGCAACATTGACGGCCATTTGAGTGGCTCCCATAAAACACTTAAGCCACAGCCGATCATCCTCGCAGAAGCGAACCAGGAAACGATGGGCGTGTGACAGAGCACGTGGCTCGATCACTTGCCCAGCGTTTTCTTAGTCGTCTTCGTGCACATGGGATCAACTGTGGCTAACTATAACGCGTACCTATTCATTACTCTGGCCAGACAAGCCGGAGCATGGAAACATATTATTCCATAAAGCCGGGGGATATGCAAGATTGCACGGGGAATTGCCACAGGCCGACGGGCGAGTGTTAAGGGGAGCCCGGCTCGGCGCGAACGAGTGGAAACCCTGGCAAATGCAAAGTGGATCAGCGGCGGCGTTTATGGCGACGGGTGATAGGCAACTTGCTGCCAAGGGTGCGGGGGCGGTGTGTCAGCGTGACGGGAGCGGAAGCAGCAGGAGAAGGGGAAATTTCCGGCGCGGGACCCTGGCGCGAGGGCTCGCCAGGCGCCTGCTCGGTCCAATTGGAAGGCGTCGGGCGGGGCTCAAAGCCATCCACCTTTGCCTGCGTGATGATCATATTGATCAAGCTTTCGATGCGGGTCAGTTCATCGCCTTGCTCGGGGGTGACGAAGGTGAAGGCTTTACCAGCGGCACCCATGCGGGCCGTGCGGCCCACGCGATGGACGTAGATCTCGGGGTCTTCGGGGATGTCGTAATTGATGATGTGGCTGATGCCCGCGACATCGATCCCGCGGCTGGCCAGGTCGGTGGCCACCAGCACATCGAACTTTCCGCCACGGAAACTCTTCATGACGCGATCGCGTTTGTTCTGGGCCAGGTTACCGTGGATCTCCCGACAGACGATCCCTTCGGACTCCAGCTTTTTGCCCAATTTCTGGGCGCCGTGCTTGGTCTTGCAGAAGACGATGGCCAGGTCGGGATTTTCCCGCTCCAGGAGCATCCGCAGCAGGCGGTGCTTATCCCACTGAGGCACGGAGAGATAGAACTGCTCGACATTGGCGACGGTGGGCTTTTCATCGGCGCCAGGGGCGACGAGCTTTTCGATGGGCTCGTGCATGTAGGACCGTGAGAGCCGTTCGACTTCTTCGCTGATCGTGGCGGAGACGAAGATGGTCTGGGGATGATGATTCGCGGCCGGCTCGGTTGCGGCCGGCTGGGCAGCGGCATCGGAATCGTGGGACCTTGGTTTGTCCTTGATACGACCGAGGATGTTGCGGATGTCGTCGCGGAAGCCGATGTCCAGCATCCGATCGACCTCATCAAGCACGATGAAGTGAATGTTGTTGAAGTTGAGCAGATGCCGATCGAGCAGGTCGATAACGCGGCCAGGGGTGCCCACGACGATTTGGGGGCAGAATTTGAGTTGCTTGGCTTGGGCGGCGATCTTTTGGCCGCCGTAGACGGCCATGGAACGGATCGGCGTGTGCTTGCTAAGGCGTTTGATTTCCGTATCGACTTGGACGGCCAATTCACGCGTGGGCAGAAGGATCAAGGCCTGGGTGGCGCCATCTCGCTGGCACTTTTGAAGGATGGGGATGGTAAACGCGGCGGTCTTGCCGGTACCGGTGCGGGCCTGACCGAGCAGATCTACGCCGGCCAGAGCGCGCGGGATGAGCAACGCCTGAATGTCGGTCGGGGTAGTGAAGCCTGCTTCGCCAAGCGCCCGAAGAATCGAGGGACGAACTCCGAGTGCCGCAAAGGCCTCGGGAAAAACAGTTTGCGTAGCCTTATCTGGCACAGTGCTTATTCCCATAACAGAGGGGAGGATTGTATAGATATGCTTCCAACCCCTCAAGCAGACGGAAGACACAATATATCAAAGACAGTCGTACAGGCTACGGTTCTGAAAAGCCCAAATGACGAAATTCGAATGTTCAATGACGAGCGATGGCTGCTAATAGGTGAGTCCTCTCTGGCTGCAGGCAGAGGTCGCTAGGTCGCTTGCAGGATCGATTTTGGGGTCAGGTGGACGTAGTCGAGGACATTCTCGGGCTCGCGGCCACTCTTGGGGATGTTGCGCACGTAGAGGCTTTTGAATTTCAGATCGGCGCCGGTCTGGGCGATGGCGGCGGCGATTTCGGCTTCGAGGCCGCCGGCGTAGTTGTCTTCGACGGTGATGATGGAGCGGCCCGAACGGGCGGCGAGGTCGAGAATGTCCTGGGTTTGCAGAGGCAGGGAATAGGCATCGACGACGGCAGCGTGTTTGCCGGATTTGGCCAGTTCATCGGCGGCTTTGAGGCACTCGTGCACCATGTAGCCGGCGGTAACCAAGCAGAGGTCTTTGCCTTCACGGAGAACTTTGAAGCCGCCTACTTCAAAGGATTCGTCGGGTTTGTAGAGGAGTTTGACGTCGGCGCGGAGGGTGCGCTGGTAGCAGCAGCCGACGAGATTGGCCATCAGTTCTGTGAACTTGTAGCAACTGACGGCGTCGGAGGGAAAAAAGTAGCGGACAGCGGGTTGGCCATTGTAGTTGTTGACGTGGCAGAAGGCCCGAAAGAAGGCGACGTCAGGCAAAGCCATCTGGCTGGGGCCATCGGCGGCGAGCGTCACGCCGACGTGGGAGCCGGTGAGCTTGATATTGGCCCCGCTGATAATGGCCATTTCGATCTGGTCATAGGCGCGAATGAAGAACTTGCCGAAGGTGGAGCAGAAGGGGATTTTGCCGGCGGCGGCCAGGCCGGCAGCGGCGCCGATCATGTTCTGCTCGGCGATGCGGCATTCGAGGAATTGGGCGGGGAATCGCTCGGCAAACCACTCGGCATAGGTGGAGTTCTTCACGTCGCCATCGAGGCCGAAGACGCGTTTGTCGGCGGTGCTCAACGCAACCAGAGCGGCACCGTAGGCTTTGCGCGGGGCGATGGGCTTACCAGATTGGTAGGTCTTGTCCAAACCTACCATGGATAGCGCTTCGAGGAAGGGAGGAATTCGGATAGGTACGGTGCCCACGGCGCTGCCGTGGGCGCTAGGGGGAGAAATGCGCAGTTCGGTGGTTGTGCCATCGCCGGCGACGTTCAGGTCATGGGCGGTCTTGTCCAACTCGGCCAGGACGTCATTAAGTTTGTCCTTCTTGACGGCAGTGCCATGCTTGCCTGTGCCTTGCTCGGCGGAGGCGCCCCAGCCTTTGACGGTCCGGGCGATGATGCACAAAGGTCGCGTGCCGTTCTGGATGACGTGCAGTGTGTTGAAGGCATTGGCGATAGCACGCGGGTCATGCCCATCAATCACATCGACGATAAAGCCGAACGCCTCGGCCTTTCGGGCGAGGACTTCGGCGGATTGCTGGGGGGAGACCCAGTCGCTCTGGCCGAGTTCGTTGCAGTTGAAGATGGGGATGGCGTGGGTGAGGGCATGATCGACGATAAAGTCCATGGCCTCCCAGATTTGGCCTTCACGGGATTCGCCATCGCCAATGAGACAGTAGATGTTGCGATCGAGCTTGTCGGCTTGGGCGGCAGCGGCGAGGCCAGCGGCGACGGAAAGGCCTTGGCCAAGGGAACCGGTCGCGGCATCGAAGAAGTGAAAGCCGAGCTGGGGATTGGGATGGCCATCAATGGGAGAGCCAATGGAGCGAAGGGCCATGGCATCATCACGGGTCATGGGATGGGCATCGGCTTTGGATTTACCGATCAGGCCGCCAAGGTCGGTATAGGCGGCGTAGATGATGGGGACGGCATGGCCTTCGGAAAGGACCAATCGATCCGAGGCGGGGTTCCAGGGATCCTTGGGGTCCCAACGCATCTGGTGATACATCAGGACGGTGACCAGGTGGGCCAGGGCCAGGGCGCTGGAAGGATGACCACTGCCGGCGGCGGTGGTCATCTCGACGGCAAGCTTTCCCAGATCAATGGCCTTGCGATTGACGGCGGCTTCGAAGCTCATGGGTCCTCCCCGATGGCGGATTTGGGAATGCGCGGCGGCCAGCTCAAACGAACGGGCGAGCCCCCCTACCGCAGCGCAAATCTCGCTTCGGAGAATAGCGGGCGATAACGAAGGCTGGCAATTGGAGAAAAGTTGGGCGGTTATTTACGGACCTTCGCGCCATCAGTGCTGAGTGCTGAGTGCTGAGTGGGGAGTGCGGAGTCGGGGCGGAACTCAGCACTCAGAACTCCGCACCACCTGAGCTTGCTCCGTTATGCTCATCGGGAAGATCGGTGAATACAGAGAGAACCGCCAAGGGCGTCAAGCCGCGCGAAGACCGCCAAGGTTAGTACAGAGCTTGGCGGGCTTGGCGGTTCATCTTCTTCCGCAGAATGCGACAGTTGGCCCCCTGCTGGCGGGCTCAACCTCTTGCATGGCCGGGCGAATTCCACGATATTCTGAGTCCTATATGAACACAGAAAACTTCCCGATCGATTTGCAGGCGTTCAAGCCGCTGGCTCTGAACCCGGCGAATCCGACGTTAAGCAACGAACAGCGTCAGACATTGGTCAACAACATCCGCGTCTGCCGGGACACGATTGTGTTCTTCACGGCCGTGGCGGATGCGAAGGGCCTGGGCGGGCACACGGGCGGGGCCTATGACACCGTCCCGGAAATGTTGATCGCCCGGTCGTTCATCGCCGGCGGCGCGCCGATCGCGCCGATCTTCTTTGACGAAGGCGGGCATCGCGTAGCGACGCAATATCTGCTGTCGGTGCTGGATGGGGACATGCCGGCGGAGAAGCT
>JBLNDH010000262.1:0-6011 GCA_050261455.1 Bacillota bacterium | reverse complement strand
TTCCGGGCTGGCGACTGGAAGCGGATGTATCCGGATCGCAGCGAGCCGCCAAGCTGGTATTTACGTTTTCCAGCGGAGGATGATGCGTTTGATCTGACAATCGAGGGGGGGCGGATCGTGGCGAAGCATCGACAATCCGGGGCACAGTGGATGTTGCAGGTGCCGCAGAAACTGGTAGCGTGGGGGGATGGGTTCCCCACGGCAGCGCCGTGGGCTCTAGCAGAGGACGGGGGTAGACAAAGCGAGGGGGGAAGCCGGGATTTTGAAAAGGGACGGAGGCACGAAGGCACGTAGGCACGAAGGGAGGGACAAGGGGAGGAAGGGGTGGGGGATGGGGCGGTCGCAGCAAGAATCGTCGCACGCGGAGAAGAAACGAAGGGATTGGCGGAAGAACGCGATTGGATCCGCGAAACCGCAAGCGTATGGGGAGGCGAGGTGGCGAAGGAGGCGGGCAGCGCTTAATTGACAATCGCAAATTGACAATTATCAATTGACAATTGAAGGGGACCCAGGGAGGAATCCCGGGGCTTGGAGGCAGGGGGGATCGATGGCGCGGAACCCTCACCCCAACCCTCTCCCGGAGTACCGGGCGAGGGAGAAGAGAAGAAGGGACGGAGGCAATTGGGTTCGCGAAACCGCAAGCGTCTGTCGGGATCGGGGGGCGAAGGGAGGACCACCACGCTTAATTGACAATTGCCAATTGACAATTCTCAATTGGCAATTGGAGGCGGCGGGAGGAGGGGCAAGCGTTAGTTGGGGGTGGCGGAGGCTACGCTGGGGTTTTTGAAGGAATAGACGTGGAGGAGGCAGAGGTGGTCGGATACGTAGAAGCGGGAGGAGCCATCGCGCAGGCCTTCTTTCCAGAAGAGCTTTTCCTGAAGCAGTTGGACGGTGCTCGTGGCGGCGGATACGAAGATATGGTCGATCCGCTTGTTGGGGCTGCCGAGGGAGCCCATGCTCGGTACATCGGAGTTGAAGTTCAGGAAGCGGATTCGGCCGGTGGCATCGGCCTGGGGAATCTGCTTCATTTCATCCCAATGGCTCTTGGCGTTGAAGTCGCCGCCGAGGATCGTGACGGCGGCGGGGACCTGGGTTTCGCGCTCGGAGATCCAGGCGAGAGTTTCCTGGAGCTGTTTGCGGCGGATGTGATGTTCAAACCCCCAGTTGGTGAGGTGGACATCAACCACCCGCACGCGGCCGATGCCCGGAACCAGGAACTCGCCCATGACGCTGACGCGGTTGAACCCGAACAGGAGGCGTGAGGTCTGGGCCTTGAGATGTTTTTCCGAGTAGTAGGCGAAGGGATAGCGGCTGATGATGGCGATGCCTTCGCGATCGCTGGTGCGCTTGGTGCCGCGGGAGTAATAGCCAAACTGATTTCCGAGAACGGCGGCGGTGTTGTCCTCGGCCCGGCCGCGCCCGAAGACGACTTCCTGGCAGAGGATGAAATCGGGCAACTGCTTGAGGTCGGTGCGGAGCTGGTTGGCCATGGTCTTCAACTGATCCGGGCGATCCTTGTGCCACATGTTGAAGCTCATGACGGAGAGCGAATCGCGTTGCTGGGCCAGGGAGGCGAGTTGGGCGGGTTGCACGGTGCCGGCTTGTGTGGGCGCAGCCTGTGTCGTGGGGATGCAAAGGGCGGAAAGGAGCCCGGCGACGAACAGAACGCTTGCGCGGAGAAGCACGAAAGCCTCCGGATGGACAGAGTCCCGGTAAGACAGAACGAAACGACATGGAGGGGCAGGCGCTGACGCGCCATGCTCCGGAGGGCTTCCAGCGCGAGTGACTTGCGCTAGAGTGGCCCAATCTTCGCCCATGTCTGAGCCGCCCACACGCCCCATGTGTGTGAGCAAGCTAACGAATCGGAACCTTCCCTATCCAATGTATCGGATTCTGCTGCGCCGTTGTCCGCATAGCCCGCGGCTGTTGTCGGCGGCGGGAGTATCCGGGGAGGGGGCGGTGTATTCAAGGGTGCGATTCAGATCGGCAAGAACGGGGAAATGTGGGGTGGGCTACAGGGGGAGCGAGGGGGGCGGGTGAGATGATGAGGAGGGGATGGACGGGAGAAACCCAGGGATAAATCCCTGGGCTTGTATGCGGTCGAGCAGAATTTGACTGGGGCGGAGGTGGAGCGCAAGCGAGAAAGTATGGGTGGCGGGCGCCCTGTGAGGCCCGAGGCGAGTGGAGTACTTTCGATATTCGGGTACTCATTCGGGCAACGGGGGGTGTTGAGGGGTGGTAGAGCTTTGGGAAGCAGGGCTATTCGGGTTTGCAGATTGTGCGGGGTCGGAGAGAGAGTGACCGGTCCGCTGGAGCGGACCCTGGGGGGCGGGGGTGGTAAAGGAAACTCAGTGGGGAGAGGGGGGACGACTGGGCCCTGCGGGCCACCGCGAAGCGAGAGGGAGTGGGCGAAGGAGAGTATCATGAAACCGGTTGCGAGTTTGTTTGGCGTTGGTGTGCTGATTGTGCTTTTGTGCGGTGCGGTTCGGGATGAGGGGCGATGGGCGGTGCTGTTCGATGGCAAGACGCTCGATGGCTGGACGACGCTCCAAGGGGAGCCTGTGGTTGGCGGGTGGAGAGCCGAGGATGGGGCGCTGCATTTGAAAGGCAAAGGCGGCGACATTTACAGCGTGCGGGAGTATGCCAACTTCATCCTCGAGTTTGAATTCAAGCTGGCTACGAATACCAACAGCGGCGTGAAGTATCGCATGATGTACTATGGCGAGGTCAAGGAGTATCTGGGCCCGGAGTACCAGATCCTGGATGACCAGAATACCGAGGAGGGCAAGAACAATCCGAAGGGCACGACGGCATCCATCTATGTTCTGTTTGCGTGCAACGACAAGAAGATGCTCAAGCCGGTGGGCGAATGGAACCAGGGGCGGATTGTTGCGAAGGGGACGAAGATCGAACATTGGTTAAATGGAGAGAAGGTGGCGGAGGCGGATACGGCGACGGCGGAGTGGAAGAAGGCCGTTGCCGCGAGCAAATTTGCCAAGTATCCCACCTATGGGCAGAACGCGTCGGGGCGGGTCATGCTGCAAGACCATGGCACGGAGGTGTGGTATCGCAACATTCGCGTTCAGGTGCTGCCGTAGGGCGGGGTTGCGGGAGATCAACCTTGGGGGCGACCGCCGGGGGGTGGGGGCGTATTCGGTAGGCCGGCGGGACCTGGGGGCATGTTCGGTGGGCCGCCCGGACCTGGGGGCGGTGGGGCAAATTGTTTGTTGATGCCGGCGCGGAGCTGATTGGAGGAGAGGATCCCGGTTTTGTCGGTGTCCCAGGTGTCAAACCATTTGTCAAAGCCTTGGAGGAGTTCGTCGCGGGTCAGTTGATTGTCCTTGTCGGCATCCAGGAAGCGTATGAAGACCGGAGCCAGGAAGCTGCCGGGGCCTTGCTGTTGGGCGTCCGGAGGCGCGGCGGCAAAGCCGAACTCGGGGAGAGTTTGTCCCTGTGACTTGGCGGAAAGCTGATCGAGAATGGATTGTGTGCGAGCCGTGACGAAGGGCTTGATTGGTGTTGGCGACTGACTGAACGAACCCCGCCCGCGTCCCAAAAGCGAATCGAACATGCCCGGTCCATTGGCAGCCCTGCCGGCGGCAACGCGGTCGAGCCGGCGGAGCATTACGGGAGACTCTTCCTGGACAGCGGGGCGGATTGCCGCAGCAATCTCATCGACCTGTTGATGGAAGCGTTCGGGTTTGAAGATGGTCTTGCTGAACTCCTCGAGCTTGGCCAGGTAAAGCTTCTGGAACGCGTCAACTTTGAAGACGCGTTCGAGGAAGCGGATGTTGCCGCGCCAGGGATGGTGGATGCTGAGTTGTTCGCGCTGCTGCTGGGTGCCGATCATGGGGAACTGGCCAAATGAGTGATCGAGGTCCCAGGGGATGAAGTGGAACTTGTGGGTCTTGGGGTGAAGGTAGACGTAGTAGTTCTGGCCGATGCAGAGGATGCTGTCAAGCGATGAGAGATAGACCTCGATGGCCATGAACCGCGCGAAATTGTCCAGGTCAAGGAATTCCGGGAGTTTGGCGGCGAACTCGGTGTCATCGGCGGAGGTGACCAGGCGTGAGAAGTCGATGACGCGCTGTTTTTCTGATTTGGAGAGCTTGGTCTTGGGGTCGTAGGTCTGCGTGTAGTTGTTCCAGTCGGGGCCGAGGTCGGTGAAGGGGAAGGGGGTGACGGGCTTGAAGATGGCGCCGCCTTTGACGGAGAAGCATTCCTTGGCGAAGGCGGTATCGACGTTCTCGACGATGGAGTAGAGCCCGAAGTACTTGCGATCATACTTGCCGGGGACGGTGACGTAGACGCGGGCGTAGGCGGTGCGGGGAGCGGGGACGCCGGCATCGCGGAAGAGTTTGTGGGAGAGCACTTCGTTCATCCAGCTGGCGTCGGTGACGTTGTTGGCCAGATTGAGCGTCGTGATCCCGGCGAAGCTTCGATCTTTCTGAAAATGGTCGAATTGGATCTTCAGGGAATGCTTGATGGAGCCGGTGGAGTCGAACCAGGTGCCGTTGCCCTTGTAGCGGACGGCGACGTCCTTGATGAGCTGGCCCTGGAAATCGAGATCGGCATGGACGTACTGGAAGTCGATGCCCAGCATGGAGGAGGCGACGCCATTGCGTGAACCGGGTTGGCCTTGGATGTTGGTGCCTTGTGGGCGGGGGCCGGCGGCAGCGAACGATGAATTGAGGCCGATGCGAAGCTGATCGGCATTGAGCTTGCCGGTGTTCTGCTTATCCCAATCAGCGAACCACTTCTGGGCCAGAGCATGGAACTCATCCTTGGAGAGCTTGTTATCGTGGTTCTGGTCGGCGGCATTCATGAAGGCTGGGAGCAGGAACATGGCGGGACCAAAGTCAACCGGGGGGCGTGGCTTGATCCGAGGTTCCAGGGCCGCCCACTGATCGGGGGCAAACTGGAGGTGAACGGTCCAAACGGTGGTGAGGTTGAAAAGCTGCGAGGGGCTTTGGGGGACGGGTTGGGTGGTCGGTTCGGCGGTGGCAAGGGTGGCGCGGAGGAGGAATGCGAGGGCGAAGGCAAGCAAGACGGATGTGGGGCGAAGCGACGACTGCGAAACACGCGGTACGATGCTCATAAGCGAATCCCGAGTTTGGCTTCCAAGAGACACGCTGAGTTTTACCTGCGGGGGGGCAATTCGTCTATATCACGGAAATAGAGAGGTATTGCGAAACGGATGGCAGCACGATCGATATAGGTAATTGTGAGGCCCAGATGTGGTGGTTTATGAGGAAGGAGATGGGGTTGTGAAGCGGTGCATTCCTTGGCTGGTTTGGGGCGTGATGGGGATGGGATGGCTGCTGGTGATGAGCATCACGGCAGCGTCGGTGCTGGGTGGAGGGATGGGGAAGGTGCGGGTGGAGGGGAAGGGATTTGTGGTGGAGGATGGGAAGGGGTTTGTGCCGTTTGGGGTGAATTACTATCGGCCGGGGACGGGGTGGGCACCGCAGTTGTGGAAGATGTTTGATGCGGAGGCGACGCGGCGGGATTTGGCGCGACTGAAATCACTCGGCGGGAATTGTGTGCGGGTGTTTTTAAGCTTTGGATCGTTCTACCAGGAACCGGGGGTGGTTTCGGAGGAGGGATTGAAGAAGCTGGATCAGTTTTTGGCACTGGCGGAGGAGGCGGGGGTTTATGTGCATCCGACGGGGCCGGACATGTGGGAGGGACATCCGAGTTGGGTGGGGCAGGATCGATTTGCTGATGAGCGAATGCTGGCGGCGCTGGAGACGTTCTGGAAAGTGGTGGCGGCACGGTACAGGGGGCGGAATGTCGTCTTTGCATATGACTTGTTGAACGAGCCGATGGTCCCGTGGAATACGCCGACGCTGCAGATGCGATGGCAGCGGTGGGCGGTGGAGCGGTATGGGTCGGTGCAGAAGGCGGCTGAGGCTTGGAAGAGGCCGGTCGATGCGTTTGCGGGAGGGACGGTGCCGATCCCGGAGGCGAAGGATCAGGCGGGGGATGCGATGCTGCGGGATTATCAGCAT
>JBLNDH010000261.1:0-18902 GCA_050261455.1 Bacillota bacterium | reverse complement strand
GAACGCGGAGGAGCCTGGAGTTGGGGGCGGTCAGGTGGGGACGGGAGTGAGTTGGTGGACCAGGGTTTTGAGAATGTCGATCATGGCGGGCATGGGGATGGCGGCGGAGTTCATGGTGAGTGTGAAAGCTTCGGATTTGAGGGATTCGCCGGGCCAATGGCGTTCGAAGAAGGCTCGGCGGTTGTGATCGACTTCCTTGACATAGGCCACAGCGGCTTCGGAGGAGATACTGCGAAGCTTGGCCATGAAAGCGATGCGGTACTCAAGGGGGGCGACGAGGCGGACATGGATGCCGGCGGGCATGTGGCGGGTGACGAAGACGCCGCCGCGGCCAACGATGATGACACGGCCGGCCCGGGCCATAGCACGAATGGTTTCGGCAACGCGGGCGTAGATGGTGGCTTCATCAGTGGCGGGGGCCCGATCAGAGAAGGAAAGGGACTCAAGCAGATCGGCCAGCCAGGAATGGCGGGTCTCTTCCAGCGACTCCACCATATTTTGCGGCAAGTGGTACTCGGCGGCAACCTTCTCGACAAGCTCGCGATCCCAGCAGGTCCAGGGGCGCTGCTCGGGATCGGATGTGGTAAGGGCTTCGGCGAGGGCTTTACCGAGTGTGAGGCCGCCGGCACCGGGTTCACGACTGATGGTGATGAAGGGAGCCGCGCGGGTCGGCTGAGATTGGTCGGATGGGGACTTGGGAGGAACTGGCACCGAGCGGATGGCGGCGATGATCGGGCGAATATTCTGCGAGGCGGAAATGGCGTGGGTCATAGGTCCACCTTCTTTCTAGACAATTATACATCATGTGAATTCCCCCGCCGGGGGAATTTTGGGGATCTTATTTGGGTTTTTCGGAAGGCCAGATCAGGGGGAGGGATAGGAGGCGGGCTCTTCTTGAGGGAGCTGTTAGGGAGGAAGACTTTATGGAAAATCCGGCTCTAGGATGGCTATTTGTCTTGTTAAGGATGGGCACGGAGGAGACGAAGGGAGGGGTCGGGGTCAGGGGTGAGGGGTAGAGGGAGGAGCCTGGCCCTGTGGGCCGCCGCTAAACAGGGGTGGGGAGTTGGGGTACGAAGGGACGACTGGGCCCTTCGGGCCACCGCGAAGCGGCAGAGTGGCGGATGGGCTTGGTGGGTCGCGAAACCGCAAGCGTATTGGGAGGCGATGCGGCGAAGGAGGCGGGCAGCGCTTAATTGAAAATTGACAATTCTCAATTGGCAATTGGGGGACCCAGGGATAAATCCCTGGGCTTGGAGACATGGGGAGATGGTCGGCACAGGAGAGGCAGATGGATGGGGAAGAGAACCCAGGGAGCAAGCTCCCTGGGGGTTTGGGCGTGTGTTGGGGTGTGGAGAACGGGGCTCAGGCAGGAATGTGGGCGAGGATGTTGTTTTCGTGGTCGCGATAGACCTGGCCATCGGATTCGCGGGAGCGGAGGGCGTGGTTTTCGAGGAAATAAAGCGTGGGCTCGACGATGTGCTGGTTGTTGAGGAAGGGCTCGGTGTATTTGATGGCGGCGAATTGCTGATTGTCGATGTGGTGCTGCTGGCCGACGTGGTTGTTCCAATCGACGCCTTCGGTGAGGAAGCCATAGGGGCCATGGTGGTGCCTGGCGGCGGCGCGGAGGATGACCAGGGCATCATTGAGGTAAGCAAGCTTGCCGGTGTCGGTGTAGGCTTCGAGGTGGGCGAGGGAGGCTTCGGCGTTTTCCCAGAGATAGGAGGTATCCCAGCTGTCTTCCATCCAGAGGAGGCCTTTGGTGGCAACGCCGTTGCGGTCTTCGCGCATTTTGAAGCGGTCGAGGTTGGGGAGGATCTGGTCGAGGGCATAGCGGCTCAAGGCAGGGTCCTTGAGGACCTGGCTGCAGCGGCGGAAGACGCGGAAGGCAACGGAGTAGGCGACGTTCTCGTGGGGATCGTAGGTGTCGTGGTTGATGCTGGCGTAGAAGCCATTCGCGGCGGTAAAGGCCCGGAGGGCACGGGAGATGTTGGGGCGGTAATCGGCGAGGTTGCGGGCGGCAAGCTCAGCCCAGAGTTGGATGATGAACAGGCCATCGGCGCTGGAGGCGAAGAAGCGGTCGTTGCCGCCCTCGGCGGCCTTGGTGTAGTGAGCACCGGTGGGCGTGCAGCGGCGAGGGAACCAGCCGTTGGGCAAGGGTTGCAGATGGGAATCGAGCCACTTGGCGTAAGCCTTGGCGGCAGATTGGAGGGCTTCGCGCCGCTGCGGGACCCAGTCGGCGCAGAGAAGCAGTTGGACAGCGATCTTGGCGTTGGAGCCGGGGCAGAACCAGTCGTTGTTGTGCTTGAAGTTGAGGACGATCTGGTCGCGGGGGATGTGGCGGTAGCCACGGATGAGGCCAGTGTCGCGGTCGATGAAGCCGTTGTTCAGGACGTGATCGAGGACGGAGATGGCGGTCTTTTCCATGGCCGGTTCATGGACGAAACGGGACCATTTGATGAGTTCGTAGGCGCCGCCGACGGCATTGGACGCCCAGCCAGGGCCCTCGAGGGGGCCGAAGTCGTGCCAGTCCATGATCTTGCCTTCGGGGTCAACGAAGCTGGAGGTGGAGCAGGCGTGGCCTTTGTAGGTGGTCATGCAGCGGGTAAGGGTGAAGCGGAGGGAGTCGGCGGCGGAGGCGAAGATGGTGTAGTTGGGGTCTTCGGGGATGTAGAAGCCGACCTGCTTGGCGGCGGCGAGGGCCTGGGCGAGTTCGGAGGTTGGGGTAGTGGAGAGGCGGGAGGTGTGGGAGCGAGAGGAGCAGCCGGTGGCCAGGGCAAGGGCGGCGAGGGTGGAGTGGGCGAGGAAGTGGCGACGAGTGAGGAATTGAGACATGATGGACTCCGAATAATTGCTACATAGTTATGGTGTGCTGATGATCTTTGACGATCTGATGGAGTAATAGCAATCCGGCAGACGGCCCTCACCCCAACCCTCTCCCGGAGTACCGGGCGAGGGAGTAAGACAGGGGCCTGCGCGATCGGCATTGGCCCTTCAGAGAATCAAAAGTCATAAGCACACCCTGCGCGTTGTGCTGATCCAAGCTCGCACGGCGGCGCCGAGGGATTTAGCGATGGCGATCAGAAGGAGAGGAGGAGCTGCCAGATGTACATGTAGGCCAGCGCCTCGTTTTCTTCCCAGGTTTTCTTGACCAGCTGTTCGTCGCCGAGGATGGGGGGAAGCTCCTTTTTCTTTTCCTCCCAGGGGATGCAGGTGCCAGGGGGACGATTGACGGGAGTGGGTTGTTGATCGGACATATAAGCTCCTCTTACGATCGAATGGAACCGCCCACGAATCTTCACGAATCCACACGAAAAAGATGATGGGGAGTTCAACCACCTATTGGTGAAGATTCGTGGGCACTTTCAGTCTCCTGAATTAGCAGGCGCCAAATTCGCGGCCGGCGTCGGTCATGGCTTTGACGTTTTCGATGGTGGCATCGTTCTGGACGATGGCGCTGGCGTCGAGGATGTAGCTGCCGTTTTTAGTGACGTACTGGATGACCTTCTTGACGTGGTCGCGGACTTCCTGGGGTTTGCCATAGGCGAGCATCATGTTGGGGATGCCGCCGCTGATGCAGAACTTGGGGCTGAGGATGCGGCTGGCCTCGAAGATGTCGTCGCGGTCGCAATGGAAGACGATGGACTTTTCGGGGAGGGTGGCAAAGGTTTTGAGGTGCGGGCCCCACTTGCCTTCGGCATAGAAGAGGGTTTGGCGGCCCCGGCGCCAGAGTTCTTCGATGATGGGTTTGAGGGTGGGCCAATGGATGGAGTCGAAATGCTCCTGGGAGATGAAGGGGACGCAACTGCGGTGCATCCAGAAGCCGATGGGGACGGCGCCGGTGGGATCGGAGCTGGTATAGGCGACGTGGAGCAGATGGGGGGCGAGGGCTTCGCAGGCTTTGCGGACTTTGTCGGGGCGTTCCATGAGGTCGATGGCGAGGCCCATGTAGCCGCGGAGCTTGTCGGCAAGGATATCGAGGGGGGCCTTGAAGATGCCGGCAATGGCGGAGACGGTGCCGCATTCGGTGCGCATCAGTTCGACCTGACGGGGGAAGGCCCCGAAGTAGGTCATCATGGACATGACGCCTTTGACAAAGGAGAGATTGTTGCGGAAGGAGGTGGGTTGGCCCATGGGGGAGACGTGAGTGGAGACGCGGGGGAGCCAGACGTTGTAGAGGAAGCCGGTGGGGTCTTCGATGAGGGCATCGTAGTCTTCGGGCTGCATGAAAGCGCCCTGGTCTTCGGGGGGTTCAAGGTAGTTGAAGCCGACATCGGGCGAGAGCCCGACGCCGGGGATCTGGTAATAGCGAAGGCCCGCCGCCTGGGGGATGCCGCCCCAGACATAGACCATGTTGGAGACGGTGGCGTCCCAGTCGAAGTCGGCGCAGCACTTGCGAGTGGCATCGAAGGCTTTTTGGAAATCCTGGGTGACTTCCTGGCAGGTGTAGCCGGCGTATTTGGCGATGAATTCGGCGACGAAAAGCCGAATGGGAACGCGGTCCGGCTTTTCGTTACGCAGCGCAGTGGTGTAGCGTTTGAAGCGTTCCTGATAGAGTTGTTCCATGTTCCTGGCCATGTTGGTCCCGTCCTCTGCGGTCGAAGGGTTGCGCGAACTTTTGAGAAGCCGGTTCACAACCGCGGAAAGATCCGGGTCGTCGGTGCGTGACGACGCCGGCGTGGGGGTTGGGAAACAGCTTCTGAGCGGAGACTATGGTACGGCGGAGGGGGCGAGACGCCAAGCGGAGTGACGGGATAACGGCGAAGAGGAAGCACGAGCGAGGGCGCTATTGCGGGGTGGTGAGGAAGGCCTTGGTTTCGACCCACCAGGGGTCGTTTTCGTTCCACTGCTGCTCCTGGGGCTTGGCGTTTTTGGAGTATTGGATGCCACCCCAGATGACCATGCCATCAGCGGATTGGCGGATGGTCTGTAATTGGAGTCGCCAGAAGTCGGGCGAAAGCCGCTGGCCGGCTTTGGCGGTGCTGTCGTGATAGTCCATCCAGAGGAAGGGGATGACGGGTTTGCCGTAGCGGCGGGCTTCCTGGATGTTGCTTTTAGCGTAAAGCACCCAATTGGAAGGCTCGTCGTAGAAGGTGTAGAGGGAGGGAAAGATGTAATCCACCTTGTCCATGAGGGGTTTGAGGAAGTCGTTGGCCTGTTGCCACTGGTGGTACTTCTGGGTAAATTCGGGAAGGCGGGATTGGAACCAGCGTTCGTTGGGTTTCTCGAGGGCGACGAGGTACAGCACCGGGGTCCAGTAATCGCGGAGGGGGCCAAAGCCATAGATGCCGATTTTGATATTGGGCCGCTCGGAGCGAACCCAGCCGATGATCTGGGTGAGCTTTCGGATGCTGGCCTGGCAATCGGCTTCCGGGGCTCGGCGGATATCGACGGGCCAATGCTCGATGTCGATCACCAGGACTTGGCCGAGGTTCGCAACATTCCGGGCGACGTTGCGGGTAGCTTTTTCGTTGGGGGTGGTCATGTCGTAGCCGCCTTGGGGCTGGTCGGCGCGCCACATGAACGAGCCACCCGTGATGTAGAGTTTCTCGATGCCGTAACGGGCCAGGTCGGGCTTGTTACGAAAGTAGGTACAGTCAAAGATGCGGAAGCCGGTGGCTGTGGTGACGACGGCGGTGGAAGTGGTGGAGCCGGCACCTAGGGGGCGAACGCGGTAGGTGTAGGTGGTCTTGGGAAGGACGGCAGTGTCGATATAGGCGGTGGTATCGCCGGCGACGCGTGAGACCTCGTCAAACCGATTGCCGTCGCGTGATCGTTCGATCACATAGCCATGGGTGTCGGATGGGCCGGGCGTCCAGGCGAGCCGAACACCACAGATGTTGGCCAGGGGTGCGGCCAGGAGCGTTTTGACCGGGGCGGGTTGGCTTTCCGCGGCGTTGGCCATACACCCGGCTGTCCAGACGAACAGCCAGCACTTTAAGAGGAGGATCGCTCGCGGGTTCAGGTGCAGCTCTCGCATGGCAATACAAATTAGCCCCTGAGGGGCGTTGCGGGAAGACCAATGGCATAGGCCGTTGCGAAGGCGGGCAGGCCGTTGCGTGCCGGACATTTTTCTGAAATATTAAGGCTACTGCTGCGACTAGTCCCGAAATTGGAAAGGAGCAGGCCATGTATTTCCACACGGGCTCGATTGGGCGAGTGGTCATGGTGGTTTTTCTGGCGGGATTGCTATCGAAAACGGGGTGCGTGTCGATATGGGCGGAGTCGGCAGACTTTAAGGAGACACGTAACTTGACGGTGGCCCATCAGGCGGGGAGCCCGATTCGAGTGGCTACCACCAATGGGGCGGTCAGCGTTCAACGGGCCCTGGTGGCGGAGGTGACGATCAAGGCCGAGATCAGGGCGATATCGGAGCAGCGTCTGGCGGATACGCGTATCATTGCGGAAAGGCGGGATGGTGCGCTGGTGGTGGAGGTGGCGTGGCCGGATGGGCAGCGTAAGGGGAGCGAGGGGTGCAGTTTCGAGATCAGTGTCCCGGACGCCAAGGATGCGGATGTGCGGACGGGGAATGGGAGCATCACGCTGACGGGGCTGGCTGGGAAAGCGTACGCCCGGACGAGCAATGGGAGCATCACCATCACGGGGCAGGATGGGTCGGTCGATGCGGATACGAGCAATGGCGCGATTCGGATCAAGGCGGCGACGGGCGAGTTGATTGCCAAGACGAGCAATGGCGGGATCGAGATTGAGGACGCAACAGGGCATGTCGAGGCGAGCACGAACAATTCGCGGATCAAGGTGCGGCTGGCCGACAGCAATCCAGGGCCGGTGCAGCTGCATACCAGCAACGGATCGATTGATCTGGCGGTGGGAAAGGGGTTTGTGGGAGAATTGAAGATGAGCACGGTGAATGGGAGCGTGAACTTCTCGGCACCGGCGAATGCCAAGGAAGTGAACGTGCATAAGAATTCGGCGCGGTTGGTGATTGGGGAGAACAAGCACGCTTCGGAAGTGCACACGAGCAACGGGTCGATTCATTTTACAGGGTTGGAGAAGTAGGCACGGTGTAGAGCCAAGAGCGATGGACCGGTACACTCTTTGCTCGAATATGGCAGAGGATGTGGCAGGTATTGAGAAGGCGGAGACGACCAGGGCCCGGCGAGATCGTTGGGCGCTGGTCGTCGCGTTTGTGGCGGTAGCGGCGACGGCGTGCAAGGTGTGGCTGGCCCTGCGCACGTTCGGGTCGAATGATGTTTTGTACTGGGAGCGATTTCTCCAGGGATACCGGGATCTGGGCGGGGCGGGATTGTATCGGCAGTATGGGTTGTTCAACCATCCGCCGTTCATGGTGCACGTGTTGTGGGTGATGGGGTGGTTGACGGATGCAACGGGGGTGTGGTTTCCGTTTTGGTTGAGGTTGCCGGCGATATTGGCGGATTTGGGGAGTGTTGTTCTGGTATACAGGATGATGGTTGGGGATTCGGGGCAGAGCGCGGCCCGATGGGCCGCCGCGAAACGATGGGGTACCACGAAACGGGGAATGGCGGTGGTGTTGATGGCGGGGTCGCCGATTTCGGTTCTGGTGTCGGGGTTTCATGGGAACACCGATCCGGTGATGATCTTTTTTGTGCTGCTCTCGGTTTACTTGGTTGAGAGGAGATGGCCGGTGTGGGTAGCGGGGGTGGCGATGGGGATGGGGATGTGCATCAAGGTGGTGCCGGTGATCTTCATGCCGGCGATCTTTTTGTACCTGCCGGATATGCGGAGGCGAGTGGAGTATTTTGGGACGGTGGGAGCGACGTTTGTAGCGGCGTCGATGCCGGTGATCATGCAAGACCCGGTGATCGTGGCGGTGAAGGTGTTTGGGTATGGGAGTATCTATGGGCATTGGGGGCTCTCGAGGCTCGCGAGTTGGCTGCCGGGGAGTTGGGATTGGGTCAATGTGGGGCTGGAGCGGTATGGGCGATATGGGGCGGTGGGGATGGTGGTGGCGGCGGCATTCTGGATGAATCGCCGGACGGAGAAGCCGAGGTTGTTTGTGCAGTGCGGGGTGGTGATGTTTGTGTTTATGAGTCTGTCGGTGGGGTTTGGGATTCAGTATCTGGCGTGGCTGGTGCCCTGGGTGGTGGAGTTGGGAGTTGCGGCGTGCGTGCTGTGCTATGGAACGAGCGGGGTGTTTCAGTTTCTGGTTTACAACTACTGGTCGAGGGGGATGTGGTACTTTGCCGACTCGGACACGGTGCGGGATTGGAAGGGATTCATCATCGGGTTTGAGGTGGCGTGCTGGGTGGGGGTGGTTGGGGTGCTGATGATGTATCTGATGCAACTTGGACAAAGGCACGAAGGCATGGAGGCACGAAGGCACAAAGGGGAGGAATGAGGGATTGCCCTTTCGCGGATTTGGGTTATTTCGCGAGGTCCTTGATGTAGAGGTCCTTGTAGCGGATGCG
The DNA here is from genome assembly GCA_050261455.1 of Bacillota bacterium. Taxonomy (GTDB): domain Bacteria; phylum Planctomycetota; class Phycisphaerae; order Tepidisphaerales; family Tepidisphaeraceae; genus JAPLNB01. The sequence goes on along the minus strand of JBLNDH010000261.1, from coordinate 10,494 downwards.
GAGGCGGTCGCCGGTGTGGATTTGGAGGGCGATGACGCCCTTGAGACCGACGTTCTGCTTCTTGTGTTGGTCGTCGTCGAGGAGGCCGGTGCCGTTGTAGTCCATGATGGTGATGCCGTTGAGGACAGCTTTGAGTTTGGTGCCGATGGCGGTGATTTCCAGGTCGTTCCAGGCGGGCTGGTCGTCGCTGTAGAAGAACTTGAGCTTGGGGTTGGCCATGGACTCATCAACCCACTTGCCCTTGGGGATGTCGGGCCAGAGCCAGCGTTGAACGCCACGGGTTTCGTCCCAGATCATGCCGGTGCGCCAGGGGCCTGGGGGGTTGATATCGATCTGAGGACCATCGAGCCAGCCGGCGTTGTCGTCGTAGCGGCTGCGGAGCTGGATGCCGCTGTTGCCGGGGTTGTTGCGATAGGCCTGGAATTTGAGCTTGAGGACGAAGTCGCTGTATTCCTTGTTGGTGGTGAGCCAGATGTAATCGTGCTTCGGCACGTCCATGGAGTCGGCGAGGATGGTACCGTCGTCAACGCGCCAGCAGGTGTACTGGCGGTCGGCGGGTTTGCATTTGACGGTCCAGCCGGTGAGGTCCTTGCCATTGAAGAGGGGCTGCCAGTCGGGTTCGGCGGCGCGAAGCATGGGCGTGAGCAGGGTCAAGAAGAACAGCGGAAGGAATGCGGCGTTGCGGGTCATGTCAGGTCCTCGATACGTGTTTTGCGTTTGCCACAGATGGGGCACAGATGAACACAGATAGAGAGCTACATGGGCGAGTGAGCCCATGCCACGTTGGAACGCGCACGGGCAAGATGCCCGTGCTACATTATACTTGCTCAGCGTTGGCTTTGTTTGACAAGAAGGAAGAAGGTGTAGGGATCGACGAAGCGGAGGCGGTCGCCGCCGGGGGCTTGGAGGGCGGCATCCATGGTGCGTTTGTGCCAGGTGGGGGTTTTGAGGATGGTGCGGATGGAGAGGAAGCGAGGGGTTTTGTCGCCGATGAGGGAGGCGATTCGCGGGCCGGCGTCCTTGGGATCGCCATCCAAGTCGGTGGCCATGGCGACGTAGGGGAGGGTGTTCTTGTGGAGGCCGGGGTCGCGGGGGTGTTGGAAGACGAGACCATCCGGGGAGAATTTCATGTATTCGTCGAGGCCGCGAGCACCCATGTTGGGGGCGAAGCCATCGATGACGAAACCGGTGATGGACAGGTCATAGCGTTTGAAATAAGCGGCATTGTGCTGAACCCAGCTGTTCCAGCCATCGGGAACCTGGGGATCGAGGCGAGGTGCGGTGAGCATGCCGGGGTTGAGGTAGCCGGCGCCATTGTCGCCGGAGATGAACCAGTCGGTGGGAGCCTGGTGGGTGCGGACGTAATGCAGGACGTGGGGTGCGCGGCGGTCGAGGTTGGGGTTGAAGGCCCAGGCACAGGGGATCTTGCCGTGGTTGGGGTCTTTCCATAGCAGGGGAACGTGGTAGCTGAGCCAGGCGGCAGAGTCATAGTCGCCCATGTAGAAGGTGACGTAGGCAAAGGGGGCGACGGTCCCTTGAGGGGTGATGAAGCCGGCGCGTTTCAGATCGTCGAGGGTGGGCTTGGGGTTCTGGGGGTAATGATCTTTCAGGGGGAAATGCTGGTAGAAGGAGGCATTGGTCATGCCGGAGTAGCCGAGGGCGTCGGCATCCATGATGCCGTTGTAGGCGGAGATGATGCGGCTGTATTCCCATTCGCAGGGGACGCCATCGCGTTTGCCGCCGGCTTTTCCGTGGTTGGTGTATTTCCAGGCCCAGGGGACGAAGCCGCCGATGTTGAGGATCTTGCCAGCGGCGCGGTCGTGGGTCGTTCGGAGAAGGCTCTTGAGGGTGGCGACATCGGTGCCGAGCTTCTGGGTGCGATCATCGACGGGGGTTTCGTCGGGCCACATGCCCAGATCGAAGAAGAAAGCGCGTTTGGCGATGTAGAAGTCGTGATTGGTAAGGGTGCTGTTGGAGAGGCCGGAGATCGCGGGATCGGTGAGCCAATAGGCATCGATGTAGTAGGCCAGGTATTCGGCACTGCAGCGGTTGGTGTCCATGTAGCGCTGCTTGGCCCAGAGATAGGCATCGCACTTGACGCTGCCGGTGGAGGGGAGATTGGTGCCGGGGATCACCCCCCTACCGGTGAAGAGCGGCGAGCCATCGTCGTTGAAGAGTTTTACGACGTCGCGAAGGGGCAAGCCCATGGACATCACCCGGCTGTAGACGGAGCCTGCGGCCGGGTCGTAGCGAAGGCAGAGGCGATCTTCGACACCGGCGATGGTGCTGGTAGCGAAGGCAGAGGCGATCTTCGACACCGGCGATGGTGCTGGCGAGGTTGGAGGTGGCGGCGACTTTCTCGTCGTAGAGGACGATGCCTTTGAGCTTGGGGGCGAAGGTTCGCAGGAGTTGCTGAAAAGTATCGAGCTTGATGACGGGGCGACCCGCGAGCCAATTGCCAGGCTCGCGCAGGTAGGCGAGCCAGAAGTCATCGGGATGGGGCATGAATCGCACGAAGAGGGTGGCGGAGTCGCGATTGACAATGCCCTGGACTGAAGCGACCAGATGCAGCGTGTCCCAGGCGCGGCGGGCCTGGAGGGGATCTTTGAGATTGAGCTTCTGGAGCGAGGTCAGGTCGATCACGTAGATGGGGGTGTTTTGGGGTGGAGTTTGGGAGGGGGCAGCGGCGAAAGAAGGATTGCCCGGAGAGAGGAAGATTAACAGGGCAAGAATGGCGGTTGTCCAGAAGCTAGAGCCGTTCCCGTTTGAGTGTACCCCCGGCTCCGAACCCTCACCCCGACCCTCTCCCGGAGTACCGGGCGAGGGAGAAAGACCAGCGGAGTACACTGAATCGGGAATTGCTGTAGCAATACGAATGATCATGCGGACCTCAAAACTGGTACATCGAATACAGAGTTCTGTATTGCTAACAATTCAGGGAAGACATTGTTGAAGGACGAGAGACGCGGCGTGCAACAGCGTGCCCTACGGGCGGCGGGATTAGCAAAGAACCCTCACCCCAACCCTCTCCCGGAGAACATTATGCATCATTGGCGTAAATGCAGTTCTTTCGCCCCGTTGGGGCTGAAGCAGACGAGGCACGGGCATCATGTTCCGGAGTACCGGGCGAGGGAGTGAGAGGGTCAGAGTCATGGGCAAACCTTACCGCATTACTGGCTTGACACCGGGTCGGTCGGTGTTACCTTTCGCAATTACAGTAACACCATGAAGCAGACAGGCGTCAATCGGTTCAGTGTTTGTTTGCAGCCGGATCTATTGCGGGATCTGGACGCAATGGTCCGGGAACGGGGGTATGAGAGCCGATCGCAGGCGATTGCGGACATGGTTCGCGACCAGCTGATCGAGCATCGACAGAAGCTGGATAATCATGAGATCGCCGGGACGATTACGCTGGTGTATGACCATCACAAGCGGAATCTGCAGGAATTGCTGACGGCGATTCAGCATGACCATCATCACCTGATCCTGTCCACGGTTCACGTGCATCTGGATCACGACAATTGCCTGGAGGTGCTGCTCGTTCGCGGCAAAGCGTCGGCGGTCCGAGCGATTGCGGACGAGCTGACCGCTGCCAAGGGCGTGAAACACGGCAAGCTAACGATCACGACAACGGGAAAGGATATCGCGGGATGAGGAGGACGTGCCTTGGCCTCGTGGGGTGTGCACTGCTGGCCGGCAGGGCCGAGGCAGCACGGCCATTGATCACCGATGATGCCGAGCCGGTGGCTTACAAGCATTTTCAGATTCAAGCGGGGGTGGATTACCGCAGCGGCAACGAGGTTCAGGATTTCACGACGCCGGTGATCTTTAGCTACGGCGTCGTGCCGCGGCTGGAGATTGGTGTTGGCTCCGGCGCGATCTGGGAACACCGGGATGAGGAGCTGGATGTTGCCGAGGACGTGGGCGGCGCCCTTGACACGGTTCTGGCGGCCAAGTGGAAGGTCCTGGACCAGGAGAAGTTTCTGGCGGACCAGACGTTGGAATTGTCGATCAAGCTGCCCACGGCGTCGGAAAGCAACGGGCTGGGCACCGGTCAGACTGATGAAGATGTGACTTGGGTGGTCACTCGAAAGATCGCGAGCAACCTGCAGATGGATGTGAACGTCGGTTACACGTTTCGAGGCAGCCCCGATGACGAGAACCTGAGAGATCTGTGGCACTACGGGATTGCCGTGGAATACCTGCTGACGAAGCATCTGCAGCCGGTGGCGGAGGTTTTCGGGGAGACGCCGGTCGGCGATAGCGGGGAAACGGTTTTCATGGTGAACGCCGGCATTCGCTGGCTGGTGGCGGAAGGGTTGGTACTGGATGGAGCGGTTGGCACGGGGATTCGAGGAGAAGCCCCGGACGTGTTCGCGACGGTGGGATTGACGTGGGTGTTCTGAGTGGCCAGGCGCTAAGGAGATGAGGAGCCATGCACATACCCGATGGATTTCTGGACGCGAAGACGGTTGCGTGCACGGTGGCACTATCGGCAGCGGGGTTGGGGTTGGCGTTGCGTGAAGCCCGTCGAGGTATGCCCCGGAGGCAGGTGCCGTTGATGGGGTTGACGGCGGCGGTGGTGTTTGCCGGGCAGATGTTGAATTTTCCGGTGCTGGGTGGGACTTCGGGGCATTTGGTGGGCTCGGTGCTGGCGGCGGTTTTGGTGGGGCCAGCGGCGGCGTGCGTGGTGATGACGGCGGTGCTGGTTCTGCAATGTCTGGTCTTCAACGACGGCGGCATCACGGCGCTGGGGGCCAATGTGTTCAACATGGCGATGGTCGGGACAATCGGGGGATATTGGGTTTATCGATTGGTATACCACGCCATGCCGACGGCGCGAGGGCGGTTGGTGGCGGCGGCGTTCGCGGGATGGTGCTCGACGGTGCTGGCGGCGATCTGCTGTTCGGGGGAACTGGTGATGTCGGGTAAGGCCCAGGCGTCGCATGTTTTTCCGGTCATGGTGAATGTTCACATGGTGATCGGCCTGGGGGAGGCGGCGATCACGGCGATGGTTTTGGCGGGAATTGCGCGGACGCGGCCGGAGTTGATTGCGGGGGAACCGCCAGTGGAAGGCCGCCGAGGCATGCTGGGGACGGTGGCGTTTGGGATGGTGATCGCGATCGGATTGGCTTTGTTTGTGGCACCGTTTGCGTCACAGTTGCCGGATGGACTGGAAAAGGCGGCGATGGAATTGGGATTTGCCGGGCATGCGGCAGCACCGGCGGTCGCGGCGCCGATCGCGGAGTACCAGGTGCCGGGGATACGATCGGCAACAATGGCGACAGCGATCGCGGGCGTCATCGGCACGGTTGTGGCGTTTGCGTTTGCACTACTCCTGGCACGGTTGCTGATTCCGAGACATAACGCTCAGCCCGTTGCGGTGCCCCTTCATTAAGATCCATCCATGCGCCCTGACTTTCTCGATCGATATAGCCGTCTGGAGAGCGTGGTCCACCGCTTGCCCTCCGGGGTGAAGTTGGTGGTGGCGGTGGGATTGGTGGCGGGGTTGGTGTTTGCGCGGCAGTCGCAATGGGCGGTCTTTGCAACGGCAGCGGTGTTTCTGGGGGGTGTGGCTGTGCTGAGCCGTATTCCGCTGCGATTTATCGTGCTGCGACTGCTGTGGCTGGAGCCCTTCGTGCTGGCGATTGCATTGCTGGCGATCTTTCAGCCAGACGGGATGCGCATCTTCACGGCGTTGCTGGTGAAGAGCACGTTGTGCCTGCTGACGATGATTCTCCTGTCGAACACGACGCCATTTGCGGAACTGCTGCGAGTGCTGCGGGCCGCTCACGTGCCGGAATTGCTGCTGACGACACTGGCGTTGATGTACCGGTACATTTTTGTGCTGCTCGATGAGAGCCAGCGGATGCGGCGGGCAAGGCAAAGCCGGACGTTTACAGCGAGCCGGTGGCAGGCGTGGAAGTCGATGGCAACGGTGCTCGGACAGCTTTTCATCCGGGCCAGCGAAAGAGCGGAGCGGGTTTATGCAGCCATGTGGGCGCGGGGGTGCAAGTGAACGCGATTGAGGTGCGGGATCTCCGATTCAGCTACGCCGACGGGACCGAGGCGCTGCGGGGGGTGAATTTGTGCGTCGCCGACGGCGAGTGCGTGGGGCTGATCGGTCCCAACGGGGCAGGGAAGTCGACGTTGCTGTGGCATTTGAACGGGCTCTTGCCGGAGAATGCGTCCAAGAGCAACGCGGTGCGGGTTTTTGGGCAAGAGGTGACCGCGGCCCATCTCGACACGATCCGCCAGCGGGTGGGGTTGGTGTTTCAGGATCCGGATGACCAGATCTTCTGTCCGACGGTGTTTGAGGATGTAGCGTACGGGCCGGAGCAGATGGGGCTCAGTCGGGAGGAGATTGCGGGACGGGTGCGGGAGAGTCTGGAGAAGGTGGGACTGGCGGGATTTGAGAAGCGAGCCCCCCACCACTTGAGCGGCGGCGAGCGGCGGCGGGTTTGCCTGGCGGGGATTCTGGCTTGCCAGTCGCGAGTTCTGGTGATGGATGAGCCTACGAGCGATTTGGACCCGCGGGGGCGGCGTGAGTTCAAGCAACTGCTGGGGCAGCTAGCGGTGACAAAGATCATCGCAACGCACGATTTGGAGCTCGTGGCGGAGATCTGCACGCGAGCCATCGTTCTGGATGGTGGGGTTGTGGTGGCGGATGGCCCGGCGGTTGAGGTTATGGCCAATGAGTCGTTGATGCTGGAGCATGGGCTGGAGAAGCCCCATATTCTGCAGCATTATCATCCGCATCGGTGAGGGGAATGGTGAAGCAGGGGAAAAGATCCGACTGGGCCCTTCGGGCCGCCGCGAAGCGTAGGATTGGCAAAAGGCAAGGCGGCACGCTGTGCCCTGGCGTGGCGGAATCCCGCTTGACCCGACCATTATGGGCCGATACCGTCACGCTTTGGTGCCGTTTTGCAGAGGCTGTACACCTGACCATGTGGAATGAAAAAACAATTCGGGAGCTGCTGAGCCGCGTATCGAAAGGCGAGCAGACGATCGACGAGGCGATGGCGTCATTGCGTGGGATGCCTTACGAAGATGCCGGGGGGTTTGCGAAGCTCGATCATCATCGTTCGCTGCGGCAGGGTTTCCCAGAGGTGGTGTTTTGTGCGGGGAAGACGGTGCCGCAAGTGGCGGAGATCGTGTCGCGCATGGCCAAGCAACATAGCCGGGTGCTGGGGACACGAGCGTCGGTGGAACAGTATGAGGCCGCCCGGAAATTTGTTGCGGATCTGCAATACAATGAGCTGGCCCGGACGATTTGGCTGGATCGGGAGCCGAATCGAGCTCGGCGGCCGGGAATTGTGCTGGTGGCGGCGGGAACGAGCGACCTGCCTGTGGCGGAAGAAGCGGCAGTGACGCTGGATTTGATGGGCCATGCGGTCGAGCGGACCTATGATGTAGGGGTGGCCGGGTTGCACCGACTGCTGTACCACCTGCCGACCATCCAGGCGGCCAATGTGGTGATTGTGGTGGCGGGGATGGAGGGGGCGCTCCCAAGCGTGATTGGCGGCCTGGTGGGCGTGCCGGTGATCGCCGTGCCGACGTCGGTAGGGTATGGCGCGAGTTTCGGGGGTTTGGCGGCCTTGTTGGGGATGTTGAATTCGTGTGCCCCCGGGGTGGCGGTGGTGAATATTGACAACGGGTATGGCGCGGCTCATCTGGCGGCGAGGATCAATGAGAAGGGCCACTGCTCGACCGAGCCCGCAACCCGAAAACCGTTGTGATTGGAGAGATAAACGATGGCGCGGACGTTGGCCGAGAAATACGAACACCTTCGCCGGTTGCTGCGAGAGATGGGATCGGTGTTGGTGGCTTATTCGGGAGGGGTGGACAGCGCGCTATTGATGGCGGTGGCGCATCGGGAGCTGGGCAAAAAGGCGATGGCATGCATTGGCGTGTCGCCGAGCTATCCCAAACGGGAGATGAAGGACGCGATGAACCTGGCGGAGTCGCTGGGGGCTTCGTACCGGGTCATCAATACACAGGAGCATCTGGACCCGAAGTACCTGGCCAATGACGATCATCGCTGCTATTTCTGCAAATCGGATTTGTTCAACCAATTTCGGCGGATTGCGGAAGAAGAAGGGTGGGCGGTCATCGTCGATGGGAACAATGCGGGGGATTTGGCGGATGATCGGCCGGGGATGACGGCAGCGAGGGAGCGGGGCGTGCGGTCGCCGTTGATCGAAGCGGAAATCACCAAGGCAGAAGTGCGGGCGTTGGCGAGAGAGTTGGGATTACCCATATGGGACAAGCCGGCGATGGCGTGCTTGTCGTCGCGGGTGCCACATGGAACAAAGATCACGCCAGAACTTCTGCGGCAGATCGAGCGGGCGGAGGATGTGCTGGTGAAGCTGGGATTCCGGCAGTATCGGGTGCGTCATCATGGCGAGATTGCCCGTATTGAGCTGCCGACGGCGGAGATACCGCGAGCGGTCGAACAAAGGGAGGCAATCGTCACGGGCATTCGCGAGGCGGGATATAAGCATGTAACGCTGGACCTGGCGGGCTTCCGGAAAGAGGCGGATCTGGCGGATGCGAGCAGCCAGTTGGTGCCGCTGCGGGTGATGGTGAAATCATGATCGGATATCTGGACCTGCCATCGGGGATCTCGGGGGACATGTTCCTGGGCTGCCTGGTGGATGCAGGGTGGCCCATTGATGAACTGCGGCGGACCTTGGAGCGGCTGAAACTGCCGGCGGGGAGCTGGTCGGTGGAGGCCAAGAGCGTCATGAAGGGCGCCCTGCGTGCGACGTTGGTCGATGTGCACGTGGCTGAGGGATCAGAAGCGGATCATCATCACGAACACACCAGCAAGGAGCACCCCTCGCATCATCACGCTCACGACCATGCGCACCCGGATCACTCGCATGAAGATCACGACCATGGGCACGATCACAGCCATGCCCATCAGCCTGCGGAACACCCCCATGGGCATCGGAACCTGCACGATGTGAGGGCAATTATAGAGGCGGCGGATCTGCCGGAGGGGGTGAAGACTGGCGCGATGGCCGTGTTCACGCGACTGGCCGAGGCGGAGGCGAAGGTGCACGGCAGCACGATCGAGCAGGTGCACTTTCATGAGGTTGGGGCGTTGGATGCGATCGTGGACATCGTCGGCACGGTCGCGGGGATTCATGGGCTGGGGATTGATCGGCTGTATGCATCGCCGGTCCCCATGGGGAGCGGCTGGGTGCAGACGGCCCATGGGCAGCTTCCGCTGCCGGCGCCGGCGACGCTGGAATTGCTGGCGGCAGCGAAGGCCCCTACTCGCCCGGCGCCGGGCCCCGGAGAATTGGTGACGCCGACCGGAGCGGCACTGCTGGGGGCACTGGCGACGTTTGAACAGCCACCCATGCGAATTGAAAGGATCGCGCTGGGGGCTGGGCAACGGGAATCGAGTTGGCCCAATGTCGCGCGGCTGTGGTTGGGAACGGCGATGGCGGATGCGGAACCGTCGTCGGCCAAGCGGGGGCAGTTCGTGCAGATCGAGACGAATATTGACGACATGAACCCGCAGTTGTACTCGGCGATCAGCGATCGGCTGTTTGCCGCGGGGGCGCGGGATGTGTGGCTGACGCCGATGCAGATGAAGAAAGGCCGGCCAGGGGTGACGTTGAGCGTGCTGGCGGATGCGGAGCACGAACGCCTGCTTGCGGATTTGATCCTGGCGGAAACAACGACGCTGGGCGTGCGGGTGCGGCCGGTGCACCGGTACGAAGCGAGGCGGGAGATGCGGGCGGTAGAAACGGCATTTGGCTCGATCCCGGTGAAGTTGAAGTGGGTTGGCGACAAGCTTTGCGGGGCCATGCCGGAGTATGAGGATTGCCGGCGGTGTGCGGAGTCGCGGCAGGTGCCGGTGCGGATCGTGTACGAGGCGGCGATGGCGGCGGCGTATGTGGGGCTGCAGAGGAACGAGGATCGGCCTAGATAGGATGCGTGGGCAAGGGAGCCGAGCGACAGTTCTTCGGGTTGCTGCAGATGGACCCAACGCGGGTGTGAGACCGCAAGCTGAAAAGGGGAGGAAGGGATAGAGGGGATTGGCGGAAGGACGCAATTGGATCCGCGAAACCGCAAGCGTGGTCTTGGGTCGGAGGGCGAAGGGAGGATCACCACACTTAATTGCCAATTGAAAGTTGACAATTCTCAATTGGCAATTGGGGGACCCAGGGATAAATCCCTGGGCTTGGAGACATAGGAGCATGGTTGGGATGGGGAGATGGCTTGGTGGGGAAGAGAATTCAGGGAACGAGTTCCCGGGGCGTTAGGAAGGGATCTTGAGAACTTTGAATTCCCCACGGCGGCGCCGTGGGCTTTAGGAGGGGAAACAGTCTCTTAGCAGGTTCGATTGCGGTGTCTCTGTTGCTCCGCACCCGCCCCCCCACCCGCGCCCGGAGGACCGGGCGAGGGGGCCCGCGGGGGAAGGAGACGCAGGTACGGGGGGCGGGACAAGGGGGGAAGAGGGGGATTCGTGGTCAC